>NZ_JAMOKU010000016.1:0-108588 GCF_023656845.1 Parabacteroides sp. Y3-G-102
GAGTCTTTTAATGCTAAAATTAAGGCGTTTAGAGCTGCTTTAAGAGGAGTAACGGATATAAAATTCTTTCTTTTCAGACTTACAAAGCTGTATGCTTAATCCCCCAGGTTTATCGGGTGAGCCAATATTTCTTCTGGATCACATGCTTCAAGTGTCGATATACGAATATTGAGTTCACGATCATTAAGTTCCATGATGTTTTCAATGGCGGATTCGTGGATTACTTTATGTCGTAAATAATCTAAGGCTTTGTTTTTTAATATAGTTAGCAGAAGAGCTTCTGAGGTCTCTGCCTCTTGTGATAGGGATAATCTCCAATATTTCACGAGAGATTCTGCCACGATATCTTCTGCCGCCATATCGTCGTGTACATATGATTTTGTAAACAGAAATGACCGTCGGTAATTTCGTTCATAGATACTATTGAAATCATCTCCTTTCATTTTCAATGTAGATTGGATGACAAATGTAGAAATTTTTGGATAGAAAAACAGTATTGGGCTAAAAAAGATGTTAAGAACAGATTGAGCGGTGAAAAATGGATATCTTTGTGAAAAGCATTAAATCATTAGGTCTTATGGATATAGGAATGCGGAACTACGATCTTCGGACTTTAATTGATGGTGTGGAGGCGGAAGCCTCGTCTTTCTTATATCGGGAAGTTTGTTCGGGAATTGAGATCTGGAGATGTGGATGCCTTCCTCACTCGTTTAAAAGCCTTTTTCGCTGATTTCCCTTATGAGTTAAAGGCTAAAACGGAGCGTCATTATCAAGTAGTGTTTTATCTGGTGTTTAAATTGATGGGACAATTCTGTGATGCGAAGGTGCGCGGTGCGAAGGGACGTGCGGATGCGGTAGTAAAGACGAAAGATTATATTTATGTTTTTGAGTTCAAGCTGGACGGTTCCGTGAAAGATGCCTTGAGGCAGATTGACGAGAAAGGTTATCTGCTGCCTTATGAGGCTGATGGGCGTGAACTGGTGAAAATAGGTGTTTCCTTTAGTAAAGAGGATCGGAATCTGGGTTGTTGGGAGATTGTTTAGACCTGCGCTAAACCACTAGAATAAAGTTTCCCAAATGAATAACTTATCACTTCCTAACTCGTAAACTTGTGGCTTGACAAGCCGTAAGTCATTCACTTAACACTTCGATAATTAACAATAAGTCTTATTTGAAACTGCTTGTTTAATTCGTTGATAAATAGCTTTTTATAAACATGTGCATGCTTTACTCCAAACACGTACATGTTTTTGGAAATTCACGTACGTGTTTTGATGAAAAGTAAAAGTTTTTTGAGCCAGTCTCTCTGCCATTCCCAGAATGGTGAGATATTGGCTTCTTGATATGTTAAAAATCATCCTATATACGAAACATCTCTATAATCCGTTGTTATATGAAGGATTATCGATATTTTTGTAAATAAACTAGGTAAGCATATGGCAGCGAAGAAAGACAGAGTACTTTGGGCGGATGACGAGATTGATTTGTTGAAACCGCATATCTTGTTCTTGCAGGACAAGGGATATGAGGTGGTTCCGGTGGTGAGCGGGCAAGACGCCATTGACTGCTGTAGGGAACAATCGTTTGATATTATTTTTCTCGATGAGAATATGCCCGGCTTGACAGGGTTGGAGACGCTGTCGCATATCAAGGAGATCGCTCCGAATGTGCCGGTCGTGATGGTGACTAAAAGTGAGGAGGAAAGTATCATGAATCAGGCGATCGGAAATAAGATCGCGGATTATTTGATCAAACCGGTAAATCCAAACCAATTGCTTCTCTCTATCAAGAAGAATGTCCATAAGAACGTGATTATCTCCGAGACGACCACGGTGGGTTATCAGCAGGAATTCGGTCGTATCGGTATGCAAATCAATGATTCCTTGACCACAGACGACTGGATGGAGGTCTATAAGAAATTGGTGTACTGGGAACTGGAACTGGAAAGCAGCCAAGTGGCAATGACAGATATGCTCCGTATGCAGAAGGAAGAGGCCAATAACGCTTTTGCCAAATTCGTGAAGAAGAATTATGTGGACTGGATACAGAATCCGGTCGATCGCCCGTTGATGAGCCCCGACCTGTTTAAGAAGAAAGTCTTCCCAATGTTGGATAATGACGAGAAGGTTTTCTTTATATTGATCGATAATTTCCGGCTGGATCAATGGCGGGTGGTAAAAGAATTGCTTACTGAGTATTTTACGTTTGACGAGAGCTTGTATTATAGCATACTGCCAACCGCCACGCAATATGCCCGCAACTCCATATTTTCGGGCTTGATGCCTTCGCAAATAGAGCAGATGTTTCCGGATTTGTGGGTGGATGAGGAGAGCGAGGAAGGTAAGAATTTGAATGAGGCTCCATTGATTCAAACCCAGATCGATCGATTCCGTAAAAAATATACCTTCTCATATAATAAAGTACACGATTCTCAATATGGCGAGAAATTGTTGGGTACGATCCCTTCTCTTACTCGTAATCAATTGAATGTGATTGTGCTAAACTTCGTGGATATGCTTTCGCATGCTCGTACGGAGAGTAAGATGATCCGTGAGTTGGCGCAAAGCGAGGCGGCCTATCGCAGCTTGACTAAATCATGGTTCCAGCACTCTTCTACGCTTGAGTTGTTCAAACGAATCGCTGAGCGGGGAGCTAAGGTAATCGTTACGACCGATCATGGGACGATCCGGGTAACGAATCCGATCAAGGTGATAGGTGATAAGAATACGAATACCAATCTACGCTATAAAGTAGGCAAGAACTTGAACTACAATCCGAAAGAGGTATTCGAGATCCGGGATCCGGAAAAAGTAGGACTTCCTTCGCCGAACCTAAGCAGTAAATATATTTTTTCCTGTGGAGAGAATTTCTTCGCTTATCCGAATAATTATAACTATTACGTCTCTTATTACAAAAATACATTCCAGCACGGAGGAATCTCGATGGAGGAGATGTTGGTGCCGTTTATTACGATGGAACCGAAATAAATATCGTTTTTTTGTTCGTAGATGGTAGGTTTTGTTTAATTTTGCGAAAAAAGAAATATGTTTATCCATAATGAAATACGTAAGAATCTTTCCTTGTTCTCTGATATATGTAAGAATCATGGGATAAAATCGTTGTATGCGTTTGGATCTTCGGTAACAGACCAATTCAATCCACAGAGGAGTGATATTGACTTGTTGGTAGAAATGGAAGATATGGATCCTTTAGAAAAAGGAGAAAAATTACTTTCTTTATGGGATAAGTTAGAAGATTTCTTTCAAAGAAAAGTAGATCTACTGACTCAGAAAAGTTTAAAAAATCCATTTCTTTTAGAGAATATAGATAAAACAAAAATTCTATTGTATGACAATAAAAGAAAAGAAGTATTTGTCTGACATGATGAGGGCGATAAGCTTGATCGAATCGTTTACCGCAAATACTAGATCTTATATGGAGTATACAGTGGATCTAAAGACGCAAAGTGCGGTGGAAAGGCAATTGGCCATTATAGGTGAGGCTCTAAATCAATATGACAAACAACCGGAACGTATATCGCTAAACAATACACAGAAAATAGTTGGTTTTCGTAATCGGATTATACATGCTTATGACAGCTTGGATGACACATTGGTTTGGGCGATAGTCGTTAATCATCTGCCGGCCTTAAAAAGTGAAGTGAAAACATTATTGGAAAATTGTTAAGTTAGATAAGATGAGCACACTGAAAATAGAAAGTTTGGATAAGATCCATGAGGCGGCTAAGGAGTTTATCGCCGGGATGGATGATCGTACGGTCTTTGCCTTCTATGGTCCGATGGGGGCCGGTAAGACTACCTTTATCAAGGCGATCTGTGAGGAATTGGGTGTGGAGGACGTGATCAACAGTCCCACATTCGCTATTATCAATGAGTACCGTAGCGATACGACGGGAGAATTGATTTATCATTTTGATTTTTACCGGATCAATAAATTGAGTGAGGCCGAAGATATTGGAACGGAAGACTATTTCTATAGCGGAGCTTTATGTTTTATTGAATGGCCGGAGAAAATAGATGAGTTGTTACCCGGAGATGTGGTAAATGTCACGATCTCGGAGAATCCGGACGGTTCACGTACTGTAGAGGTTAAGTAAGTCTATGGATCCTTCCGAATACTTTATCTTATCCTTGTTTATCGCTTTGGGATTGTTCTCAATCGTAGCGGCGATCTGTAATTTTGATTGGTACTTTAAAACCAGCGGGGCGATGACTTTCGTGAACTGGTTAGGTCGTGGCGGCGCACGTATCTTCTATGCGTTGTTGGGAATCGGGCTGATCGCTTGTGGGGCGCTGGGACTTATGTATTGGTGATAAAAAGTAAATTATACTTACTTGTCCTAGTAAGTATAATCAAAATGCCTAAGTAAGTATAACTTCGTTGTCTGATGAAGTTATACTTACTTTGAAAAAGGCCCTATTCCGCTAATTGGAAATCGAGTTGCTTACGTTCCAGATTCGCTTGCGCTACTTTGATAGTGATAGGGTCTCCCAAACGATATTGACGTTTCTTGCGACGGCCCAATAAACAATAATTCTTCTCATCAAACTCGTAGTAATCATCATCCAGATCACGGATTGGTACAAGCCCCTCGCATTTATTCTCGTTCAGCTCTACGTAAAGTCCCCATTCGGTGACACCGGAGATAACGCCGTCGAATACCATGCCGAGCTTATCCTGCATGAATTCTACTTGCTTATATTTGATGGATGCACGCTCTGCGTTGGCGGCGACTTGCTCCATGCTGGAACAATGATCGCATAAATCCTCATACTTCTTTTGTATAACGCTACGGCCACCGGCTAGATAACGTTCCAGCAATCGGTGTACCATCATATCCGGATAACGGCGGATAGGAGAGGTGAAATGTGTATAGTATTCGAAAGCCAAGCCATAGTGGCCGATATTCTCCGTGGAGTAACGGGCCTTTTGCATGGCACGGATCGCTACTGTCTCGATCAAGTTCTCTTCCGGCTTTCCTTGTACATTGTCCAATAAGGAGTTGATTCCTTTGGAGACATCCGTCTTCGTGCCGTCTGTTTTCAACTTATAGCCGAAGCGACGGATAAAAGAGGCGAAATTCTCCATTTTATCTGGGTCCGGAAGCTCATGGATACGATAAACAAATGTCTTCTTAGTCTTTCCTTTAGGAGGACGGCCCACGAACTCGGCTACGGTACGGTTTGCCAATAGCATGAACTCCTCGATTAACTTGTTAGCGTCTTTTGAGATCTTGAAATAAACACGGACCGGTTTCCCTTGTTCGTCGATCTCGAATTTAACCTCATAACGGTCGAAGTTGATAGCGCCACTCTTGAAACGGCGTTCCCGCAATTTCTTGGCAAGGTCGTTCAAGGCTAGAATCTCCTCTTTATAATCTCCCTCGCCGGTTTCGATCACCTCTTGTGCCTCCTCGTAGGTAAAGCGGCGGTCGCTCTTGATGATCGTGCGGCAGATCCGGGAGTTTTGTACCACGGCATCGCTATTTAGTTCGAAGACAGCGGAGAAACATAATTTTTCCTCGTCGGGACGTAAAGAGCATATTTGGTTGCAAAGTCGCTCGGGAAGCATCGGTATTGTACGGTCTACCAGATAAACGGAAGTCGCACGGCTTTGCGCCTCTTTATCGATGACACCGTCCGTTTTCACATAATGTGTTACGTCGGCGATATGTACGCCAACCTCCCAGTTCCCGTTATCCAAACGGCGTGCGGAAAGGGCATCGTCGAAGTCTTTTGCGTCCTTCGGGTCGATCGTGAAGGTTGTTATCCCCCGGAAATCCTCCCGGTTCTCAATTTCCTCCGGAGAGATCGCTTCCGGGATCTTATCCGCCGCTTTTTCTACCGAGGAAGGATATTTGTAAGGCAATCCGAATTCGGCAAGGATCGCATGCATCTCGGCGGTATTCTGTCCGGCGATACCTAATATATCGATGACCTCACCCAGTGGATTCTTGGCTTCATCCGGCCATTCCACGATACGTACGATCGCTTTGTCGCCGTTCTTGCCCCCTTTCAGTTTATCCTTAGGGATGAAAATATCGTTAGCCAACGTCTTGTTTTCCGTAATCAAAAAGGCAAAGCCTTTAGCTACTTGAAGTTTACCTACGAAAGTACGCTCCTTGCTCTCAAGGATTTCCACGACCTCACCTTCCGGCTCGGCACCTTTACGTTTGGCGAAAAGCTGTACTTTCACTTTGTCTCCATCCATGGCATGCCCGGAATTACGTTCAGCGATAAATACCGGCGTACCTCCGTCTTCAGGGATGAAAGAATTCTTTCCATTGCTGCGGCGTGCGAAAGTTCCTACGGCCATGGTTCCCAATCCGTTGAGACGGTAACGGCCACGGTCGATCTCGGTGATGATATCCTCGGCGGACAAGTCATACAGGATGTCTACCACCTGCAATTTCTGCACTTGGTTCTCGACTCCGATGATCTTGCTGATTTGTTTATAGTTGAAAGGTTCCTTGGGAGAGGATTGGAAAACGGAAATGATGGCTTGGATCATCGCTTCTTTTTTCATACGTTTACCAACACCCTTTTCCTTTTTTCCTTTTTTCTCCTTATTGTTATCTTTTTTTGCTGGTCTATTCTTTGCCATTCTGTATAATTATTTGCATTTGTTTTTGTGGAGACGGGGCACGCCTCGTCTTTTGCACGCCATGTCTACAAAGGAAACAATTTAAATTGATATTTGGTTGACAATTGTGTTAATTAGATTTATTAAGCTCGCGGATTCTTAATGGAAACAATTCGCCGGCACCCCTTTCGCTCCGGGCTTGCAACAGAATACGCTACCGCTTAGTGGATATTCCTCAAGCTGTTCCTCACTCAATCCGGCACGGGCAGTCGTTATATAAAGCGTGTCGAGCTTATCCCCTCCAAAAGCGCATGACGCTACGTGGGGGGCCGGTACGACAATTTTTGTCAACAGGTCGCCGGTATAGGGATTGTAACAATAAACACCGCCACCTCCCCATTGAGCCACCCAAAGGTTGTCGTTGCAATCTATCGTCATTCCATCCGGGGAGCCGGTGCCCTCGGGTATATTTACGGCTACGCCATCGTACAATATGTCACCGGAGCTATCGTCATACCGGAAACGTATGATCTTACGGGTAGGTGTGTCGTTGTAATACATGTATTTCTTGTTGGCGGACCA
Organism: Parabacteroides sp. Y3-G-102; assembly: GCF_023656845.1. Taxonomy (NCBI): domain Bacteria; kingdom Pseudomonadati; phylum Bacteroidota; class Bacteroidia; order Bacteroidales; family Tannerellaceae; genus Parabacteroides; species Parabacteroides sp. Y3-G-102. The sequence continues at coordinate 7,186 of NZ_JAMOKU010000016.1, forward strand.
TACGATCCCATTGGAGATCGTGACTTTTGTCAACTTTGTTTCGACGGTTCCGTCTGCCCATACACAATAAAGGCTGGCAGCCCCTTTAGGCGCGCCAAATCCCATGGTGCCGATCCATAAGCGTCCGGACGGGTCGCATTTCCCATCGTTGCAACGAATCTTCCCGTTATTGTCCGGGATTGGGGCGATAGATGCCGTGTTCCCATCCGTTAGGTTTACACGTATGATCTCGTTTTGTAAAGCGACGACTACCGTACTGTCCGTTTCCGGTACGACGGTAGAGACCATGCGGTCGAACTGCCATGAACGGCAGTTTTGCAAGTCCGGTATATACTCATATAACGTCTTTCCTTCAATATCTACCCAGAAAAGTGTATTGCGATCGGGATGCCAAATCGATCCCTCCCCTGTAGTAGCTTCCGCCCGAAACGCCAGATCGGGGCTGATTATAATAGGATCGTTTATACAAGAGGTTCCTTCAAACATGATAAATGCCAATATTAATTTAATAACTATTTTTTTCATGGTATGCTATGAATCTGAGTTTACAAAGGTATAAATTTGTTTTATAATGCCATGATAAAAGATTATTTATGTAACTTTGCCGCTTAAATAAAATTACCGATGAGCGTAGAGATAAGAGAAGTTACCAGTAAGAAGGAGCTTAAGAAATTTGTCAAGTTCAATATCGAATTATACAAGGGTAATCCCTATCACGTACCGGGTTTAATAGAGGAAGAGATGATGACGCTGGATAAGAAGAAAAATCCGGCGTTCGAGGTGTGCGACGCTATTTACTTCCTTGCCTATAAGGACGGGAAGGTGGTAGGCCGTATCGCTGGTATGGTGAATCGCCCGAGTAACGAGGCTTGGGGACAGAAACGTGCCCGCTTTGGTTTCGTTGATTTTATTGATGATGACGAGGTGGTTGATGCCCTTTTCGGTGCTGTCGAGAAATGGGCCCGCGAACAAGGCATGGAGGAGATCCACGGTCCGATGGGCTTTACCGATATGGATCACGAGGGTATGTTGATCGAGGGTTTCGATCAGATCGGTACGATGGCTACAATTTATAATTATCCCTATTACCCCAAGCAAGTGGAGCGTATCGGATACGGAAAGGATCAAGATTGGCATGAATTTAAGATCTATATACCGGATGGCGTTCCCGAGAAGCATTTGCGTATCGGCGAGATCGTGAAGAAGAAATACGGATTGAAGGTGCTGAAGTTCAAGAACGCTAAGGAGATTATGCCTTACGCCCGTCCGGTATTCCATACATTGAACGCGGCTTTCGCTCCCTTGTATGGTTTCGCGCAATTGACCGAGAAGCAGATCGATTATTATATCAATATGTATATCCCTATGCTGCGTTATGATTTGGTAACGCTGATCGTAAGGGAAGAGGATAATGCGGTGGTTGGCTTTGGCATCTCCCTGCCCAACCTATCGAGAGCCTTACAAAAGGCTCGTGGGCATATGTTACCCTTCGGGTGGATTCATTTGCTGAAAGCGTTGAAGAGCAAACCGAAAGTAATCGACCTGTATTTGACAGGAGTCTTGCCGGAATATCAAAGTAAAGGCGTGAACGCTTTATTATTTAATGACTTGATTCCTGTCTATAAGCGTATCGGTGCCGTTTACGCCGAGAGTAACCCGGAGCTGGAGACGAATAGCGCCGTACAAGCGCAATGGGATTATTTTAAGCGAGAGCATCATAAATCAAGAAGAGCATATATTAAAAAGTTATAAGAGATATGGATGAGCTGAATTCAACGATACAACAACCTACGGAATATAACGATGATGACATCAAGACACTGGACTGGATGGAGCATATCCGCCGGCGTCCCGGTATGTATATCGGAAAACTGGGGGACGGTAGCTATGCCGATGATGGTATCTATGTGTTGTTGAAGGAGGTGCTGGATAACTCTATCGACGAGTACATGATGGGGTATGGCAAAAGTATCGAGGTGACTATCGAGGAAGGTACGGTAGCCGTACGGGATTATGGCCGTGGTGTCCCTCTGGGTAAAGTCGTGGATGTGTCTAGCAAGATGAATACCGGCGCTAAATACGATAGCAAGGCGTTTAAGAAATCCGTGGGTTTGAATGGTGTGGGTATCAAGGCTGTGAATGCCTTGAGTAGTTATTTCTTGATAACCAGCTACCGTGACGGAGAGTGTAAGCGGGTGGAATATAGTAAAGCGATCGTCACGGAGGAATCGGATATCCAACCGACCGGGGAGGCGAACGGTACGCAGGTGTTTTTTGTCCCGGATCGGGAGATCTTTAAGGATTATCATTATAAGGACGAGTTTATCGAGGGGCTATTAAAGAACTATGTCTTCTTGAACTCGGGACTTTCCATTATTTACAACGGCAAGCGTTTCTATTCCCGCAACGGTCTGGTGGATTTGTTGAACGAGAATATGACCACCGAGCCTCTTTACCCGATCATCCACCTGAAAGGGGAGGATATAGAGGTGGTTATCACGCATAGCAACCAATATGGAGAGGAATATTATTCGTTCGTGAACGGCCAGCATACCACCCAAGGCGGTACGCACCTTTCCGCTTTCAAGGAGTCTGTAGGTCGTGTCATCAAGGAATATTACAATAAGAATTTCGAGTATTCGGATATTCGTGCGGGTATCGTGGCCGCTATCAGCATAAAAGTGGAGGAGCCTGTATTCGAGAGCCAGACAAAGACCAAGCTCGGCTCGAAAGATATAGGACCGGACGGCCCTACGGTAGCGAAGTTTATCGGTGATTTCATCAAGAATGACCTGGATAACTATTTGCATAAGAATATGGAGACTTCGGAGCTTTTGCTGAAGAAGATCTTGGAGTCCGAGAAAGAGCGCAAGGCGATCGCCGGTGTTACGAAGCTGGCCCGCGAGCGTGCGAAGAAAGCGAATTTACATAATAAGAAACTAAGGGATTGCCGGATTCACCTGACCGATTCGAAAGGGGATTTGCTAGAGGAAAGCAGTATCTTTATCACGGAGGGTGACTCGGCTAGCGGTTCTATCACGAAGAGCCGTAACCCGAATTACCAAGCTGTATTTAGTTTGAGGGGTAAGCCTTTGAATAGTTATGGCTTGACAAAGAAGATCGTTTACGAGAACGAGGAGTTTAACTTGCTTCAAGCGGCCTTGAATATTGAGGATGGCTTGGAAGGTTTGCGGTATAATAAGGTGATTATCGCGACAGATGCCGACGTGGACGGGATGCATATCCGTTTATTGTTGATTACCTTCTTCTTGCAATTCTTCCCCGATTTGATTAAGCGTAATCATGTTTATATCTTGCAAACCCCATTATTCCGAGTACGTAACCGGCAGAAGACGTGGTATTGTTATTCAGAGGAGGAACGCTTGGCTGCCATAGCCGCTGCCGGGAAGAATCCGGAGATCACCCGATTCAAAGGTCTGGGAGAGATCTCTCCCGATGAGTTCAAGCATTTTATCGGCAAGGATATACGCCTTGATCCGGTGACAATGAAGAAAGAGGACCTCGTGAAAGATATGCTCGAGTTCTATATGGGGAAGAATACCATGGAGCGACAGAACTTTATTATCGATAACTTAGTGGTTGAAGAAGATGTCATCAATTGAAAATAAACGTATTGCGCTTTTTCCCGGTACCTTCGATCCTTTTACGATCGGGCATCAATCCTTGGTAAGGCGTGGGTTGGAACTGGTGGACGAGATCGTGATCTCGATCGGTATCAACGATAAGAAGCTTACCTATTTCTCCTTGGAGAAGCGGATGGAAGCGATCTGGAATCTATACAAGGATAATCCAAGGGTGAAAGTCATGTCATATAATCAATTGACGGTGGATTTCGCTAAAGAGGTCGGAGCCGGCTTTATCTTAAGAGGAATCCGTACGGTCAATGATTTCGAATATGAGAAGACGATCGCGGACGTGAATCGTAAGTTGACGGGTATCGAGACTTTTATCTTGTTTACGGAACCGGAGCATACGCATATTAGCTCAAGTATTGTCCGTGAGTTGTTACGCTACGGCAAAGACATTTCCCAATTCGTCCCTAAAGAGACGAGATTGTATTGAAAATTATGAAACGAATATATCTGATGAAAAGAATCGTCTTATCCCTGCTGATCGTTCTAGGTGTGTTTACCGGAGCGACAGCGCAAAAAGCGAATATGGATGCCCGGAAGCTCCAATTGGCTTTATTCGCTATATCTAATCTATATGTCGACTCTACTAGCGAGACGAAGTTGGTGGAAGACGCTATAGTCGGCATGTTGGATAAGCTAGACCCTCATTCCAATTATATGGACCCGGAGGAGACGAAAGAGATGACCGAGCCTTTACAAGGCAATTTCGATGGTATCGGCATACAGTTCAATATGTTGACGGATACGCTTTACGTGATTCAGGTAATCCCCGGAGGTCCCTCTGAGAAGGTGGGGTTGATGGCGGGCGACCGTATTATCCAAGTAGACGATACCTTGATCGCCGGCGTGAAGATGAAGACTACCGATATCATGAAGAAACTACGCGGACCGAAAGGTACCGAGGTGCGTGTGAAAGTAAAGCGAGGCAAGTCGCCGGAATTGATGGATTTCAAGATCGTTCGCGGTAAGATTCCCGTGTATAGTCTGGATGCCGCTTATATGGCGGATAAGAATACCGGTTATATTAAGTTGAACCGTTTCGCCGCTTCTTCCGCCGATGAATTCAGGGAGGCGTTGGAGAAGCTCCGGAAACAGGGCATGAAGAACTTGATTCTGGATTTGCAGGGAAATGGCGGGGGATATTTGAATATCGCCATAGAGTTAGCGGATGAGTTCTTGGATAAAAACCGGTTGATCGTTTATACGAAAGGGAGTAAGCAACCTCGTGAGGAGGCGAACTCTACCGCTCGTGGACAATTCCAAGAGGGACGTTTGGTCGTTCTGGTGGACGAGTCCTCGGCTTCGGCCAGCGAGATCGTCTCCGGCGCTATTCAAGATTGGGACCGTGGAGTGATCGTAGGTCGCCGTACCTTTGGCAAAGGTTTGGTACAGAAACCGATTCCCCTGCCGGATGGTTCCATGATTCGTTTGACGGTTTCCCGTTACTATACACCCACCGGACGTTGTATACAAAAGCCTTACGAGAACGGGAAGATGGAGGAGTACCACCATGATCTGATCGACCGTTATAACCGGGGGGAGTTGATGAGTGCCGATAGCATTCATTTCCCGGATTCAATGAGGTATAACACCTTGGTTTCCGAGCGTACCGTATATGGAGGTGGAGGTATTATGCCGGACGTGTTCATCCCGGTAGATACGACTCGCTATACGGATTATCACCGGAAACTGGTAGCTTCCGGTTTAGTCAATCGGGTGTCCATGAATTATCTGGATCGTAATCGGAACCAGATGATGGCTAAATATCCGAAGTTCCAGCAGTATAAGCAAGATTTCGTGGTCGGAGAGGATATCATGGAGGAGCTTCTGAAGATGGCCGGCGATGAGAAGATTGAGTTTGAGGAAGAGCAATATAATTGTTCGAAGCCGTTGATCATGCTTCAGATCAAGGCGCTTATCGCACGGGATCTCTATGATATGGCGCAGTACTTCCAGATTATCAATGATGATAATCCGAGTTACCAGAAAGCGCTTCAGATTATTAATAATAAAGAAACTTACAATAGGCTTTTAGGACGTTAGCCAACGTAAACAGATAAGGGTATGTATTGGACGCTTTTTCTGACATTCGTGAAAATCGGTATGTTTACCATCGGAGGTGGATACGCCATGTTGCCGCTTATCCAGCGGGATGTGGTGGACCGGGGATGGATGACGAAAGAGGACTTTATCGACGTTTTCTCCGTGGCCCAATCGTTGCCGGGTATTTTCGCCGTGAATATAGCGATCTTCGTGGGTTATAAACTGAAGAAGACATGGGGCGGTTTTGTTTGTGCCTTGGGTACGATTCTCCCTTCTTTTGTAATCATGCTCTTGATCGCGTTATTCTTTACGCAGGTAAAGGATAATGTATGGGTGGAGAAGGCGTTTATGGGATTGCGTCCGGCGGTGGTCGCCTTGATCGCCGTGCCTTGTCTGACAACCGCACGCTCTATCAAGTTGAGTTACGTGCAAATGATCATACCTGTCGGGGCGGCATTGCTGATCTGGATGGGTGGGGTGTCTCCCGCTTGGATTATCTTGGCGGCTATAGCCGGAGGTTTGGTGTATGGTTTAAATAAGAAGGGCTGATATGATTTGGTTGCAATTATTATATGTATATCTGAAGATCGGTATATTGGGCTTTGGTGGCGGGTATGCGATGTTATCCTTGATACAAGCCGACGTGGTGGACCGCTATGGTTGGATTTCCTTGCAGGAGTTTACCGATATTGTCGCTATCTCTCAAATGACACCCGGGCCGATCGGTATCAATAGCGCCACCTATATAGGGTATACGGCGGTGCATAATGCGGGGTATTCGGAGACGATGAGTATCCTAGGGTCTTGCCTGACGACATTCGCGGTATGTCTGCCCTCTTTCATATTGGTTCTCTTGATCTCTTATTTCTTCGCTAAGTTCCGGAATAATAAATATGTAGAGGCGGCTTTCCTTGGATTGCGCCCGGCTACGGTCGGTTTGATCGCCGCCGCTGCCTTGCTATTAATGAATAAAGAGAACTTCATCGACTACAAGAGCTTCTTGATCTTTGGTGCCGCCTTTATCTTGACTTGGAAATTCAAGATACATCCTATCTTGATGATTATTTTGGCAGGTATCGCCGGGGTTATTTTGTATTATTGAGGATCAAATCGGCTCAATTTGAGCTGATTCTTTAAGAAGAATGACTACTTTTGAGCCGATAAAAGATAGGTGGAATGGCGTTTATCCTTACTTCTTGCTCGATATAACGCAAATCCGCTGACACACCTTTTGTGCGGAGGTAGCGAGATCGTGGGAAAGAAGTGGTGATAAGCGTGCTTTTTCGTTAAAAAGAGGCCGATTTGGGACATAATAGGTGACGAGACAGCTTGCGAGAGGACGCATTCCTTGATGCGTATACTTGCGTTAGACGTTGTGAGTGGCTGTGCATTGGGTTGTGAGTACCCGTGAATGGGCATTCGTAGCCTGTTACAACCTTATCGTAACACTGTTTCACCCTTTTTCTTGTCTAAATAGATGAATTAGGATGAATTCATTTCACTGGAATAAAAGACTGTTTTTGGGTATTCGTCTATTAGCGAGATGATTGCCGTTTTTTTCTTTCGTATTTGGGAGTGAGCCGTACCTTTGCCCGGAATAATCGATTCTCCGGGACTTCGGTTATCATTTTGTCAAATTGTCAAATCGATGGCCTTATAAATATATATCCGCACGCTTTCCTGTCGATGCAATTGCCCGTTTAATCGGTGAAAACAGCCCCTTTTTCTAGTCTGGTTGCCCATGTTTTTAAGGTAATATAGTTTTGCTTTCGTAAAAAGATAGAAAACGAAGGCAATATGAAACAATACGCTTTATTATTCGCATGTCTGTTCTTCCTCTGTGTGGGGAGTAAGGCACAAGAGCAACCTACCCGATGGACGTTGCGTGCTTGCTTGGATTACGCTTTGGAGCATAATATCCAAGTAAAGAAAAGCAAGGTGTCGCATCTTTCCGGTATAGAGGATACGAAGCAGGCGAAAGCACAGCTTTTCCCTTCCCTTTCGGCTTCGGTTACCCAAGGATTCGTGAATTATCCTTCGAGCGACGCCGCTACGAATAATAGCTATAGCGGTAATTATGCGCTGAACGCTAAATGGACGCTTTTTGATGGAGGGCAACGTGTACAGGCGATCAAGCAACAGGAAATACAAAATACCGTCGATGAGCTGGGTATCGAGCAAAACGAGGATGATATCCAAATCTCCTTGATACAGACCTATATGCAGGTACTATATGCGATGGAGTCCGTTCGTATCAACCAAAATACGGTCGAGGTATCTACGGCGCAACGGGATCGTGCGGTGGAGTTGCTACGTGCCGGTTCGATCTCGAAAGTGGATTTGGCTCAGTTGGAAAGCCAGTTAAGCACCGATAAATATCAATTGGTCGTAGCCCAGACGAATCTAGACAATTATAAGTTGCAATTGAAGCAATTACTAGAACTGGATATAACCGAAGAGATCGAATTGGTGATGCCGGAGCTTACGGAGAAAGATATCTTAACCCCGCTTCCGAGCAAGCAAACGATTTACAATACCTCTCTGGCCGTGATGCCGCAAATAAAGAGCAGTGAGCTGGCCGTGGACATCGCCGAGCTGGAGAAGAAAAAGGCGAAAGGTGCTTTCCTTCCTTCGCTCTCCATGAACGCCGGGCTGGGTACCGGCCATCTTTCCGGAACGGATTACGCTTTCGGTAGCCAGGTCTGGAATAGTTTCAACGAGAGTGTCGGATTGACGATCAGCATCCCTATCTTCAGTAACCGTCAGTATAAGACGGCCTATAACAAGGCGAAATACGCGATTACCACCAGCCAGTTGGAGTTGCTGAATACCCAAAAACAATTGCTGCAAACCGTGGAGGGGATCTATCTGGACGCTACCTCGTCGCAGACCCAATATACCTCGGCTACCGAACGCTTGAGTTACGTGAAAGAAAGCTATAACTTGATCGATGAGCAATTCAGCCTCGGTATGAAAAATACGCTTGAGCTATTGACGGAGAAGAACAATTATCTGACCGCCCAGCAAGAGCAGCTACAAGCGAAATACATGGCCTTGATGAGCGTTCAATTGCTGAATGTTTATCAGAAGAAGCCGGTTGCGGAGAATTATTAACCCACTAATGGATATATTTACTCCACTCTCTTTTTTCAAGGTTACCCTGCGACGGAGGTCGTGGGGGGCCTTTTGAACAAGAATACAACGTAAAACAGAAATAAAAAGAATCAGAATATGGACAAGAAGAAACTAATCATGGGCGGTGTTGCCGTTATCCTCATTGCGGGGGGCGTGTTCCTTTTCACGGGCAAATCCTCGAAAGGCGGGATCAAGCTGGAGACCGCTAAAGTAGGGCGCAGCACGATCACGAATACGGTTACGGCCACCGGTACGGTAGAGCCCGTTACCGAGGTTGAGGTAGGTACGCAGGTCTCCGGTATCATCGATAAGTTGTACGCTGATTATAACGACGTGGTGAAAGCCGGCCAACTGATCGCCGAGATGGATAAGATCAACCTCCAAGCCGAGCTTCGTTCCGCCGAGGCGCAATTGGCGAGCAGCAAGACGGAGTTCGAGTATCAACAGAAGAACTACGCACGTAGCAAGGTGCTTCACGAGAAACAATTGATTAGCGATACGGATTATGAGACGGCTACCTATAATTACGAGAAGGCGAAGGCCGCTTACGACCAGAGTCAGGCCTCCATGGTAAAGGTAAACCGTAATCTCGAATATGCCACGATCACGAGCCCTATAGACGGAGTGGTTATCAATCGGGCTGTTGAGGAAGGACAGACCGTTGCCGCCGGCTTCGAGACCCCGACGCTGTTTACCATTGCCGCCGACTTGACGAAGATGCAGGTAATAGCGGATGTGGATGAGGCGGATATAGGTAATGTGGAGGAAGGCCAACGGGTTAGTTTTACGGTGGATGCCTATCCGAACGATCAATTCGAGGGCGTGGTTCGTCAGATTCGTTTAGGGGACAGCGAAAGCACTTCCAGCGCTTCTTCCAGTACTTCTTCTTCCACGGTTGTTACGTATGAGGTAGTAATTACGGCGGATAATCCGGACTTGAAACTGAAACCTCGCTTGACGGCAAATGTCACAATTTATACGTTGGAACGTGCGAATATCTTGACCTTGCCGAACAAGGCGCTTCGTTTTATCCCCGAGCCCGCCATCATGGAATCGTTGGGTATGACCGTGACGGATCCGAATGCGGAGGTACAACCCGGAAAACGCTTGGTTTGGTCCCGCCAAGGAAATACCTTGAGCCCGAGGCAGATTACGGTCGGAACCAGCAACAACAGCGTGACCGAAGTAACCGAGGGCTTGAGCGAGGGCGATGAGGTAGCCGTAGATTTAGCGAGCGCCGCCAACATGCCGGAAGTAGGTGCAGGAGCGGAGCGTAGCCCCTTCATGCCGGGCCCTCCGGGAAGCAACAAAAATAAGAGATAGTTTGCGTCATGAAAGAAATTATCACATTAGACAATATAAAACGAGACTTCCACGTAGGCGACGAGACCGTCCATGCCCTGCGAGGCGTGTCGTTCACGATTCGCGAGGGGGAGTTCGTTACGATCATGGGAACCTCCGGCTCCGGAAAGAGTACGTTGCTGAACACGCTGGGTTGCCTTGATACTCCTACGAGCGGGGAGTATTACTTAGACGGAGTATCCGTGCGCACCATGAACAAGCGGCAGCGAGCGACCCTCCGGAATCGCAAGATCGGATTCGTTTTTCAAAATTACAATCTGTTACCGAAGACGACAGCGGTAGAGAACGTAGAGCTTCCTCTCATGTACAATCCTACTTATAAAGCGGCCCAACGTAGGGAGAAGGCGGTCAACGCTTTGATCGCCGTGGGCTTGGGAGACCGACTGATGCATAAAAGTAACCAGATGTCCGGTGGCCAGATGCAGCGTGTGGCGATCGCCCGTGCCTTGGTGAACGATCCGGCGGTGATCCTTGCGGATGAGGCTACCGGCAACTTGGATACCCGTACCTCTTTCGAGATCTTGGTGCTCTTCCAGCGCCTGCACGCCGAGGGACGCACGATTATCTTCGTCACCCACAACCCGGAGATTGCCCAATACAGCAGCCGGAATATCACGTTGCGCGACGGTCATGTAACCGCCGATACGGTGAATACGAATATCTTGAGCGCCGCTGAGGCTTTGGCCCGCCTGCCCAAGAATGATGATTAGAATAATGAATTAATGTGGTAATAGCATATTATTTAGAATGAATACGACGAATTTACTAAAGATAGCCCTCCGGGCCTTGGCCAACAACAAGCTGCGGGGATTCCTCACGATGCTGGGTATCATCATCGGCGTGGCTTCCGTGATCACGATGCTGGCCATCGGTCAAGGCTCGAAGCGGAGTATACAGGCGCAGATCAGCGAGATGGGCTCGAACATGATCATGATCCAGCCGGGAGCCGACATGCGTGGCGGCGTACGCCAAGACGCCTCTGCCATGGAGACGCTGAAGCTACAGGACTACGAGGATATCGTGAACGAGACTCGCTACGTCTCCGCCACCTCGCCCTCCGTGAACAGTAGTGGGCAGGCCATCTATGGCGCCAATAACGCCCCGACTACCGTCTACGGTATCAGCCCGGATTATATGGAGATACGCCGATACGAGGTGGAGGATGGCGATATGTTCAGCGATCAGGACGTGCAGACCGCCGCCAAGGTATGCGTGATCGGGAAGACGGTGGTAGATAACCTTTTCCCCGGCGGAGAGAATCCCGTCGGGCGGGTGATCCGTTTCCAAAAGCTACCGTTCCGGGTCGTGGGCGTACTGAAAAGCAAAGGATACAACAGCATGGGAATGGACCAAGACGACCTGATCTTAGCTCCATACACAACTATTCAAAAAAAGATCTTGGCCATTACCCATTTGCAAGGCATAACCTGCTCGGCGCTCAAGGAGGAGTACACCGATCAAGCCATAGACGAGATATCGGAGATACTGAGGCGTAACCATAGGCTGCGGGAAACCGATGATGATGATTTCACGATCCGGAGTATGCAGGAGTTGAGCACGATGTTGACAAGTACGACGGATATAATGACGACGTTGCTGGCTGCGGTGGCTGGTATCTCTCTTCTCGTTGGTGGTATCGGTATCATGAATATCATGTACGTGAGCGTGACGGAGCGTACGCGGGAGATCGGCCTCCGTATGAGTATCGGTGCGAAAGGCATGGATATCTTGGCTCAGTTCTTGATCGAGTCTATCCTTATCAGCGTGACCGGAGGATTGATCGGCGTGCTTTTCGGCGTGGGGGCCGCCTTGGTCGTGAACGTCGTGGCGCATTTCCCGATCTATATCCAGCCGTGGAGCGTACTGCTCTCTTTCGTGGTATGTACGGTGACGGGCGTGTTCTTCGGATGGTACCCGGCCAAGAAGGCGGCGCAGCTCGACCCGATCGAGGCCATACGCTATGAGTAGACGAATGCTCACTAGATAAGGCTACATGGCTCATATAACGGTAGGAATGACTATATTTGCGTAGCACTAAAGAGGATAATAAGATGAATGACACACCACAATCTCCCCCTATCAAAGGTTTGGGAAAGTTGATACACATCGCGGGATGGGGTATCCTGTTCTGCTCCCCCTTTTTCTTCACGGGGAGGGAGTCGCAAGTCACGTTCGAGGGCTATTTCCGGAGCATCATCGTGCCGCTTTCCTTCATGCTCGTCTTCTACTTGAATTACGGGTGGCTGGTGAGGCGGTATTTGTTTAACCGCCGGACAGGGCGTTTCCTGCTGATCAACCTATTGCTTATCGGGGGTATGATGCTGTTCGTGCATCTCTGCATGCGCTATTTCTATCCGCCGGAGATGCATCATCCGGCTCGTCCGCCCCGCCCGTTGAACGAGACGGTGGGGTTCTTTCTCGTCAACGCCGTTATCTACTCCTTGGTAGCCGGCCTTAGCGTGGCGATCAAGATGACGGACGGATGGTACCGGGTGGCGGCTATCCAGCGGGAACTGGAGAAGGAGCGTGCCGAGGCGGAATTGCAGAACCTGAAGAGCCAGCTTAACCCGCATTTCCTGTTTAATACGTTGAATAATATCTATAGCTTGATAGCGTTCAGCCCGGAGAAGGCACAGGAGGCGGTGCACGATTTGAGCCGCTTGCTTCGCTATGTCTTGTATGAGAGTAGCCAGCCTTTTGTCCCATTGGAGAAGGATTTCGACTTCCTTCGTAATTATGTGGAGCTGATGCGTATACGCCTGCCCAAACATGTGGAGCTGAAAACGAATATCGTCGCTTCCTCCCCGGGAACCTTGATCGCCCCCCTGTTGTTTATCTCCTTGGTTGAGAATGCGTTTAAGCATGGGGTGAGCAATAATAAGCCGTCTTTCATCCATTTGGATATCCATCAGGAGGGGGCGGAGGTAGTTTGTACTATTGTGAATAGCTATTTCCCGAAAAGCCCGGATCAAGATAAAAGTGGTTCCGGTATCGGGCTGGTGAATCTGGAGAAACGCTTGGGGCTGCTCTATCCGGGGCATTTCTCGTTCCAATGCGGTCGGGAGGGGGATAACTATTCTTCTTATCTATCAATTACTATAAACGAGACTGAGATATGAGATTGACTTGCGCTATTATTGACGATGAACCTTTAGCGGTTAGCTTGCTGGAAAGCTACGTCTTGAAAACTCCGTTTCTGGATTTGCAGGGGACTTATAATAGTGCCTTGGACGCTCTTTCCGACTTACGAGATCGGCCGGTGGATCTGCTTTTTCTGGATATCCAGATGCCGGAGTTGAGCGGATTGGAGTTCTCCCGTATCTTGAACGCCGATACCCGTGTCATTTTTACGACGGCTTTCGATCAATATGCCGTGGATAGTTACCGGGTAAACGCGCTGGATTATTTGTTGAAGCCAATTAGTTATCCGGACTTCCTTGCCTCGGCGAATAAGGCGTTGCGATGGTATGAGTTGCTCCGTAAGCCGGTGTCTTCGGAAGAGAAGGAAGGATCCGCGCCAATCGCGGAGAAGGGCGGGATGGAGAGTATTTTCGTCAAGAGTGAGTATAAGCTGTTGCAAATAGAGCTGCGCAAGATATTATATATTGAAGGATTAAAGGATTACGTGAAGATATTCGTGGAGGATGAGCCCCGTCCGGTCCTTTCGTTGATGAGCATGAAGAGTTTGGAGGATATGTTACCTTCGGATCGCTTTGTGCGTGTTCATCGCTCTTTTATCGTCCAGCCGGAGAAGATCAAGGTGATCGAGCGGAATCGGATTGTCTTTGGAAAGGAGTATATCCCGATCTCCGACAATTATAAACAGCATTTCCTAGAGATGATAGAGCGTAGATCGATCCTGCCGAAATAACCGCTGGTTAGTTGAACAACTGGAGCAATAATTTCTCTATCGCTACGGTCATAGGACGTCCGTCGCAGGAATAGTTGTTTACGAATAGGGCGATGGCGTATTGCTTATCGCCTTTGTTTATATATCCCGCATATCCTTTTACCCGGCTCATGCTTCCGCTTTTAAGATGAGCTTTTCCTTGGAGGGATGAGCCTTTTAAGAAGTTCCTCACCGAGCCTTCTACCCCCGCTACGGGCAATGATTCGTAGAAGGCTGTGTGTTGTTGTGAACAGGTTTTCATATAAATCAATAAATCAGCCACAAAAGCTGTTGATAACTTGTTGGTAACCGCAAGACCGCTACCGTCGTACATCCAGACGCACGAGAGGTCGAGTCCTTTCCCTTGCCAATAGTCCCGAAGCACCTGGATACCCCGGTTAAAAGAAGATATGACCTCTCCCTTACGGGGCGTATATCGTAGGCCGATCGTCTTGATCAAGGCATCGGCGAATAAATTATGGCTGACATGATTGGTCACTTCCACGATTTCCCGAAGCGTAGGGGAGTAAGTGGTAACAATCTCGGTCCGTTTCCCGGGTTGCCACCTACCGGCTTCCCGCAAGATACGGAAACAAGACGGTGATTCGCCGACCGTGATCCCTTCATGTTCCAATTGCCTAGTGAGATAATCCGCTAGGAAAAGAGCCGGGTCGGGAATATCCCCTTTGAGCGGATACCATTCCCGGTTAGCGGGGACAATGCCATATAAATAACGATCCGTGGCGAATGGCGCCCCTACGATAAAAGAACTATCCGAAGATACTTGCTGGGTCGTTAAGTAATTATGGAAATGGATGCCGGATAATTCCGGTTCGGTTCCTTTCAACTTCGGGCGGGTTCCGGGAGCTCCGGTTTGCAACCCTAATTTATAAAGATTGTCGAATACGCAAATCCCATAGCTTCCGGCACCATAATAACTACCCATATCTTCGCCAACCCATTTAAGGGAAGTGCCTTCCGTGTCGAATATACTTTCATCAGCGATTACGGCTCCTTGTATTTTATGGATACCCACCTTCTTCAAGGCGGAGATCCATTCCTGTAGAAACCGCTTATGATCCGGGGCGAAATGCGCTGAGCCAAGGCTAGGATCTCCGCTTCCCTTGATATATAAATTGCCTTTTAACAAGCCGTTCTCGATGGAGCCGTCGTATTCTAATGTCGTGGGAAAGCGATAATCCTCGCCCAGTATCTCCAATGCGGTAGCGGTCGTAACCGTTTTCATGACCGAGGCTGGGGTCAGCTGCCGGATTGTATCGTAAGCGAATACCGTCTCGCCACTGTTAACCTCTTTCACGATCAAGGAAAATGAAGCTCCTTCCATATAAGGCTTGCGCAGGAATTGCTTGATAGGTTGTGGAGTCTGTGCCCCCACTGAAAGGTATAAGCAAGAAATGAGGAAGAAAAAGGATATTTTACGTATCATGATGTTTATATATTCTACTTTATTCTATCTTTGTCGCAAGCAAAGATATGAAAATAATATGAATCCACTGTTTGACAAGCCTTTTACGTTTGACCGTGTAATACGCATAGTGTTCGGTATACTGGTCATCTCAGGAATTATTTATTTGATAGCCTTATTACGAAACGCTTTGTTACCTTTCCTGATCGCTTGGTTACTGGCTTATATGATGCAACCGTTCGTAAAGTTCTTCCAATATAAATTATGTTTTAAGAGCCGCATCTTATCGATTATGGCGGTATTGGTGACTTTAGGGCTATTGATAACGTTGCTGGTAGTCATGGTCATTCCTTCCATTGCGGCTGAGGCGGATAAAACGCTAGAACTGATCCGCACACATGATCCCGGTGAAGGTCATGTCCCTTTGATCCCGCATTCATGGATGGAATATCTGGAAAGTAATGTGAACTTCGCCCAGATCATGGAGTTATTGAGTAAGGAGAATTTGTTGAAAGCGGTGAAGCAGATTGCGCCCCAGTTATGGTCTATCTTATCGAACACTTTCTCAATCCTTTTCAGTATCACGATCGTGTTCGTGATCTTGCTTTACTTTATTTTCATCCTTTTGGATTATGAGAAGATCGCGAATGGTTGGATCGATTTGATACCGGAGCGTTACCGTCCGTTCCTGCAAGGTTTGGCTGAGGATGTGGAATACAGCATGAATCGTTATTTCCGCGGACAATCGTTGATCGCTCTTTCTGTAGGGGTTCTCCTCGCGATCGGCTTTAAGATCATTAATTTCCCGTTGGCGGTCACGTTGGGTCTGTTTATCGGCGTGCTGAACTTAATTCCCTATATGCAGGCGATCGGTATTATCCCGATGATTCTATTGAGCTTATTGCGTTCGGCCGAGACTGGCGAGAACTTCTGGTTGATCTTTGGTATGGCTATTTTAGTCTTGGGTATCGTACAATGTATACAGGATTTATATCTTACCCCTCGCATAATGGGTAAGGCTATGGGACTGAATCCCGCCATCATCTTACTCTCATTATCCATCTGGGGAACGATCCTAGGCTTTATAGGCTTAATAATAGCCCTCCCATTGACAACATTGTGCTTATCCTACTATAAACGCTTTATCTTGCACGAAGATAATGAGTTAGATCCCGGAAACCTTGCTCATCAACCTAAGCGAGAGAAAATAAATTCAGATTTAAGCGCAAAAAAATAGCCATGCCTATTGCATATTAAAAAAATACTCCTACCTTTGCACCCGCATTACAGAAGTAACGCACAGGATGATTCGCTAGCTCAGCTGGTAGAGCACAACACTTTTAATGTTGGGGTCCTGGGTTCGAGCCCCAGGCGGATCACAGAAAACAAAAGAAAAATCAAGCAAATCCCTGATAATCAGATATTATCAGGGATTTCTTTTTTCTGGCAGGTAGCAGAAAATAGCCGTTTCAAGCATATTATCGGTGGATAAATCGTGGGACTAAAATTTAGTTCTAAAAAGCCCCACGAATTTGCATCTTTCTCACTGATTCATAGTATTTTGCATAGACTTACTTTGGAAGAGAATACATAGTTTTGTAACTTAAAAAACGATGTAAAAATGGCTCGAAAATCATTTTCTGTTTTGTTCTTTATCAAAAAAGCCAAGTTATTAAAGAACGGAGAAGCACCTGTGTGCATGAGAATCACTGTAAACGGCTGTATGGTAGATATTTCTATCAAAAGAAGTTGTCCCGTAAACCTATGGAATCAAGCAAAAGAGAATTCAAAAGGAAAAGACCGTATGTCGGTGGAACTGAACCACTACTTAGAAATCACACGCTCACGCATACACCAAATTTATAGGGAACTGGAAACTTCCGACAAGGTTATCACCGTTGATCTTGTGAGAAAACTGTATTATGGTGTGGATGAAGAAAGCAAAACCCTTTTGCAAGTATTCAGAGAACACAACGAACAAAGTCGTAAGCTGATCGGCAAAGACTTTGTTAGTAAAACCGTTCAACGGTATGAAACCACTACCCGATATTTGGAAGAATTCATTAAGAAAGAATATCAGTTATCTGATATTGCCCTGAATAACTTGGAAGCCAACTTCATTTCTAAGTTCGATGCTTTCTTGAAGATTGAAAAAGGTTGTGCGCAGAACTCCGCTATTACCCGATTGAAGAATTTAAAGAAGATTATCCGTATTGCTTTGGAAAACGACTGGATAAAGAAAGATCCGTTTGCCTACTACCGTTTCAAATTGGAAGAAACCGATCCTGAATTTCTGACGATGGACGAGATTAAAATCATTCTCGCCAAAGAGTTTACAATTAAACGAGTAGAACAGGTACGTGACGTTTTTGTCTTTTGCATTTTTACTGGCTTGGCGTTCAGCGATGTGAAAGATTTATCACCCGAACACTTGGTAAAAGACAACAAAGGGGAACTTTGGATAAGGAAGAACCGGCAAAAGACAAAAATCATGTGTAACATTCCTGTGCTGCCTGTGGCAGCTTCTATACTTGAAAAGTATAAAAATGTGGCAGAATGTACCGGAAAGCTATTACCAGTATTGAGCAATCAGCGTATGAACAGTTACTTGAAAGAAATTGCCGATGTATGCGGGTTGCAGAAAAATCTGTGCACACATTCAGCAAGACATAGCTATGCCACAAGCATTTGCCTTGCGAATGGCGTGAGCATGGAGAATGTTGCTAAGATGTTAGGACATGCAGATACAAGCGTAACAAAACACTATGCACGGGTATTGGATCAGAATATTTTCAAGGATATGCAAAAAGTAAATAGCTGCCTGTCGGAATTGGCTATATAATAAAGGTAGTAGCTAATATTGAAAAAGGATTGGGAAGAATGAATTTCATTTTCTCAATCCTTTTCTTTTATTGTAAGTTTTTCAAAACTTAATATGAAGCATTGACAAAGGTAAGTTCCATATTTAGCCTGTTCAAGTCCGAGCCTTCGGTTTAGATGAAAATCTTCCTCTCATTACATTTCGAGCGTATTTTCATCTAAAGACTTGCACAGACTAAATACTTCACTGGAAAAGTCAATGATTCAAATTAAATTCCGAAAAACAATGTTTTCGAGGCTGGCATGAGGAAAACGTCTTCCACTTAAATAGCGTTTAAACAAGTTTCTCGTACAGTTTGAACCAATCCAACCCATAGTTGCCAAAGCCTAAATCTACGGTATCAATGTATTCAAAACCAGATTTCTCATAGAGGGAAATTGCCGGAAGATTATTCTCATACACATCCAAACGGATGGATTTTATACCTGATTGTTGAGCTAGTTCAAACGAATAATCCATCAAAACACGACCGATACCCATTTTCAAGAATGAGGGATGCACCACAAAAGTGCGTATCACAAAAATACGACTGTAGTCAGCTTCTATTTTCCACCTTACATTATTATAGGCTTCATCGGGGTGATGGTCTAAGATAATAGAGCCAGCTATTTTTCCCTCATACCTGACAACAAAAAGAGTATTATTTTCTATGCCAGCAATCGCATCTTCGCGAATAGGATAAATGCCTTTTATCCATCCGGGATAATTGGTAGTAGCTGATAGATAATCATTCAGATCATCATATAACTTTTCTAATTCGTCAATGTCGGCAGTCGTACCGGATTCTATTACAAACTTCATAATTTCAACTGTTTGGGATGCAAAGGTATAATTTCCACCTTAATAAAATAGGCTTCCTTTTAAGATAGTGGAAATCATACTCTTTTAGATAGCTATTCTTTCCAACTTTCAAAGTAATGCTTTTGGAGCAGCTTATCAATATCGCTTTGGCGATAGATGATTTTACCTTTTATCTGGATAAAGGGGATTAATCCTGTATCTCTCCACTCTTGCAGGGTTCGCAAACTGACATTCAGTTTCTTTGAAACTTCATGGTTAGAAAGAAAGCGTTCCCCGTTCAGATGGGGCTTGTAATGCTTGACAATGGATTCAATGCCGTCCAGCATCGAATCGAGTGAAGAAATAAATTCTTTGATTTGTGGGGTATCTTTATTTATTAGTTCCATGATTGAAAGATTGTTTTATTGAAATATTGATTTCAAGATGGCTAGATGGCTGGTTAGTTACGCAAATAGTCACCCAACGATGAAATGCTAAGTATATCTTTTACTGGATCATAATCTACATAAAGCCGTTTGGACGCAATGATAATAAAATACTGGCTACCATCCTGCTGTATCTCATAAGTAGCGGGTGAAGCCTGTTTGGTTGTTTCCGATACATATATAATAGAGAGAAGATACTCTTTATCGTTCCGGTAGATGGTAATCGTAGGATTCAGATTTACGCTTTCCCATGTGCCGACAATGGAAAACAAGTTGAAGGACGGGTAATCTTCTTTAGTTCTTTTCATAAGGCATGATTTGTTTGGGTGATTGATTTTGTGTTTCACTGTCTGCAATAATTCTTTCAATATCGGAAGACTTATAATAAATCTTGCTGCCGATTTGAGAATAAGCCAGCCGTCCACTACTTCGGTAATACTGTAGCGTTCGCTTGCTAAAGCCTAACAACAGGCATACTTCCTGACTATCCAGCCAGTTTTCTACTTTCTGGGTATGAGTGCTACACAAACTTTCTATTCGTTTGGCAAACTCGGTGAACCGTTCGCAGACATACAAAAAAGTTCTCTTTTCAATGGTTACTACTTCCATACTTTTAATTTTAAATGGTTTATAAAACGTGTTGATTCTATTTTCATTGGCAAATGAAAGAAGAATCAAGAGCCGTTTTGAAAACTGTCTGAAGGTGGTATATCCTGTCTACCTCTGGCTCAATTCATTTGGAATATACTCATAGGATATTCTTTTTTTGAACGCATTTACATAGAAAGTCAAATGGAGATAGAGATACGAAAAGATTTATCGCTTATCTTTGCCGCATGACTACCAATAAGATAACTCCCGAAGAATTATGGGCTAGACAGCAGATCAGCCCGCTGGATGTGGACTATGATTTGTGGAATGAACGCAGAGCATCTATACAGACATTCTCACAAATGAGCCAAAGTTGCATCTTTACGGTAGATGTTTTCAAAGAACGATACGATTTTGCATCCGATAATTTTGTTACTATCTTCGGATATAACCCTACATGGATAAAGACGATTCGGAAGCAAGGGGATTTATTGGAAGAACGGATTCACCCGGACGACCGGGCACAACTCATCGAACACCAGATTGAACACGGGAAGTTCATCTATTCACTTCCACAGGAACAAAGAAATGACTATCAGCAGATATTCCAAATTCGTATGCTGAATGCCCGGCAGGAATATGTGAATGTAATCAGTCGTCACCAAGTGATTCAGAAAGACAAGAACGGAAAGGCGTGGATGATTATGGGAGTGATGGATATTGCGCCTGACCAAACACCTATGGAGCGAATCAAGCGAATAGTTATTAATCGCAAGACGGGTGAGATACTTGCATCGGCAGTTGTTCCGGCAGACCAACAATTAACCAAGCGGGAAAAGGAAATACTTTTATTAATCCGGCAAGGCTTTTTAAGCAAGGAGATTGCTTATAAACTGAACCTTAGTATTTACACGGTGAACAATCACCGCAAGAATATATTGGCAAAACTGAATGTCGATAATGTGATCGAAGCTATCAATCGAGCGGAAAGTTTCGGTATTCTCTATTAACTAAGCACTGGCATTTTATCTTAATGTACATCATTATTCAATCACTTCAATATAAAAACTAACAGGACGAAAGCCATCGTTACACGAAATCATTGCTGAATAGGGATTTTTCATCCAACCATCATAGAAGTTGCCACCCCCATTGGCTAATTCCGTAACAAAATAGCTCATTGAATCCCATGCGCTTTCACACAGTTCTTCCGGTTTCTGCCCATCAACTGAAATAAAGGTCGTACCTTGTTCAATATCACAAGTGTGTTCAATCGGATTTTCGTACATAGCCGACAAATCACTATGCTGCACCCTTCTTATAGCTGTTATTCTAATCTTTTTCATTTTCAATATTTGTCACATACGATATATTTGTAGGGCACTTTAAACGTATTTTCCATTACGGCAACCAATCCAAGCTATTTGTCAGCGGATTGGTTTTTCTCCATTGTTCCAGTTCTTTGTAACTACGAACTCCACCCACGAAAACAGCATGATAGATTTCTATGCCGGGAATCTGCACACCGTCCGGCACATCGAATTTAATTTGAAGGATAGTTTGCTTGATTTCCGGGGTAAGTCGGTTAGTTATGGCAGCAGTTACTTTTTCAACCACACCATCATATTTTGAGCCTTTACGAATATGAATCATGTCGAACTTCCACGTGTTCATGTCTTCATCTTCGTAGATGGCGTGCCATTCGATGCATTCTTCTTCTGTCTGAATCAGATTCTTATAGTGGACTTCCTTTAAAGAGAGCCGTTCGGCAAGTTCCTGCATCACTGAAAAGCTGGCTGCAATATCCAATGTATCAGTATATATATGCAGGTCTATATCCCTACTCTTTGCCAGCAGACCGGATTTGAGCGAACCTACCAGATGGACGGTTGCCCCAATACGTTCCCATGCTGGGATAATACCGGTATGTTCCAGTATCTCCCAAGCGGTTTGCTGATTATGTAGGGCAAGTTCAAGAATATCCATATCGTTCATTTTGAGTGTGCAAAGATATAAAACTTATGGATATATAGCTATAAATAGCCATTTCCTATCCTACCCGATTGCAGTATTTTTGCGCACCGTTTTGACTCTATTTTCATCCTTTAGCAACAAATTACTATGATATTCAATCAAACAGAGAAGCAAGAAAGAAGCTATTTACAGCAAATAATCGCCCGGCTGAAGCAGATAATCAGCCATACCGATGTGTCCGTAAAAGACCATGTAGATACATTGGCGGAGTACAAAGACTACCTTTGGAGCAATAAAGATATTGATCCGCATGAGATACGCTCGATGCGTGAAAGCATCCTAAATCATTTTGCCATAGGCGAAAGTGTAATTGACAAACGCCGACGGCTTGCCAAAATAGTAGATATTCCCTACTTCGGGCGAATCGACTTTCAAGAGAAGAGCGAAAACCGTCCGATAATCCCTGTTTATATCGGTATTCATACCTTTCACGATACAGAAAGCCGGACAACCGTGATTTATGATTGGCGAGCACCTATTTCAAGTATGTTCTACGATCACGAACTGGGTGAAGCATCTTATCAATCCCCATCGGGAGAGATAAAAGGCGATATTTCGTTGAAACGCCAATATCGGATTCGGGCTGGAAAGATGGAATTCATGATTGAAAGTGCGCTGACCGTCCACGATGATATTCTGCAAAAGGAACTGTGTGCTAATGCAGATGATAAAATGAAGAACATTGTTGCCACCATCCAGCGAGAACAAAACCGGATTATCCGTAATGAGGAAGCCCGGACGCTCATCATTCAGGGTGTAGCGGGTTCGGGCAAAACTTCTATTGCCCTGCACCGCATCGCCTACTTGCTGTATGCTTTTCAGGGCAGTATCTCTTCAAAAGATATCTTGATTATTTCTCCGAACAAGGTGTTTGCCGATTACATCTCTAACGTGCTGCCCGAACTGGGCGAAGAAACCGTGCCCGAAACCAGCATGGAGCAGATACTTTCTGAAGTACTGAATCACAAATACAAATACCTTAGCTTTTTTGAGCAAGTGAATGAATTGCTGACAAAACCAACGCCAGACTTTATCGAGCGAATCAAATATAAATCATCTTTCGACTTCATCGCCAGTCTGGATCGCTTTATTCTGCACATCGAAAACCACTATTTCAAGGCGGAAGATGTGAAGCTGACGAAACACATCACCGTCCCGGCTGAAGTTATCGAAGAGCAATTCCACCGTTTCAACCGCTACCCCATGCGCCAGCGGTTTGAGGCTATGACGGATTATATTTTCGATATGATGAAAGTACAGTACGCTTTCACGGTGACGACTGCCGAACGGAATTTCCTTAAAAAAGAGATCAAGCGAATGTTTGCCGGAAACAATGACCTGCAAGTCTATAAAGATTTCTTCGCATGGATGGGTAAGCCAGAACTGTTTAAAATGCGGAAGAACCGCACGCTTGAATATGCCGACATAGCACCATTGGCATATTTACATATCGCTTTGGAAGGTAATACAAAGAATTGTGTCAAACATTTGCTGGTAGATGAAATGCAAGATTATTCTCCAATCCAGTACAAGGTAGTGCAAAAGCTATTCCCTTGCCGGAAAACGGTATTGGGCGATGCCAGCCAGTCGGTCAATCCTTACGGCTCATCTACTGCGGATATGATTCAGAAAGCTCTTGTCACAGGCGAAGTGATGAAGCTATGCAAAAGTTACCGTTCTACTTGTGAGATCACGGATTTTGCACAGCAAATACGGACAAATACCGATCTTGAACCAGTCGCACGGCACGGAGAGAAACTACGAATATTACAATTTGATAATGAGAAAGAAGAACTATCTGCTATTAAGGAATTAATTGCCATTTATCAAGTATCCGCTTACAAATCGCTGGGGATTGTTTGCAAAACCGAATCGCAAGCCCGTGAGTTGGCAGATAAATTACAAATTTCCGATATTCATTTCCTGTCAAGCCAAAGTTCAGCTTTTGTACAGGGTATTGTTATCACCTCTGCACACATGGCAAAGGGGTTGGAATTCGATGAGGTGATTATCCCACAGGTGGATGATAGAAACTATCATTCAGAGATCGACCGGAGTATGCTATATGTGGCGGTTACAAGGGCAATGCACCGTTTAACGCTGACCTATAGCGGAACAAAGCACACGCCATTCATCTAAATTTTCGGCTTACTTTATTGTCATGCGGAGATTAACCTCTATATTTACCGCCATGCGCACAGCAGATTAACGAAATAGCGATGAGAGAAAGCAAGATTTTATATCCATCACCCGTACTTTCCCAGTACATAAAATACTATTGGGTACTAAAAACCGATGTAGTAGAGCCAATAATGGTACAGACTATTCCATCGGGGTGCGTACATCTTGTTTTCCATCGGGGTGAGAATCTGAATATCCAATCAAAAGGTTTACAGCCAAAGAATTTCATTCGGGGACAGTTCTCAACTTATGGAAGTTTGATTTCAAAGGGTTATATTGATATGCTTGCCGTTATATTTCATCCTTTAGGGCTGAATCCATTTGTGCGGTGTTCTATGAGTGAGCTTTACAACCATTATATAGATGTAGAAGATTTGGAAGATATTGAACTGAATCACCTGAAACGAAATATTTCTGCCGAACCAGACGTTGAAACCTGCATCCGGTTGATTGAACGCTTTTTCATGCAACGGTTGGTCGATACAGATTGTAATTACCAAAGAACGCAGCACGCTATCTGCCAAATAACCAATCAACCACAAATCGAAGTGAACACGCTTGCTGAAAGTACTTGTTTGGGATATAGGCAATTCAAGCGAGTATTTTCCAACTATGTAGGAATGAGCCCTAAAGAGTATTACCGGGTAGTTCGTTTTCAGCGGACACTGTATCTATTACAGAATAATCCGGGGATGGAGTTCGTAGACTTGGCTTATTCGTGTGGCTTTTATGATTCTTCGCACTTGGTGAAAGACTTTAAAGAGTTTACAGGCTGTTCGCCTACTCAATATCTATCTTCGCATTCTCCGTATTCTACATTCTTTTCCGAAGATTGCAGATTGAATGTTATTAAATCGCATAGTCGTGCGTAGTCATTTGTGATAAAGTCAGTTTTTTACAAGTGGATGATAGGCAAAGAACTTACTTTTGCAGAAGTATTTAAAATTATAAAGTTATGCAAGACAATAATTTTACACACATAACCGCTGGCATTGCACAGGTTATTGAAACAGAAGAAAAGTTGTTAAATAGTTTGCCTGTAGAGGTTATCACTCAAAGGCGAAATACGCAGAATCGCACCATCAAGCAGATTCTCGGTCACTTGATTGATTCGGCATCCAATAATCACCAACGCATGGTTCGGTTGCAATATAGCAAAGACCTGCTTTTCTTCCCTGATTATACACAGGATAATGACTTGTGGATAGCTTTGCAAGATTATCAGAATGCAGACTGGGCTAACTTAATCCAGTTATGGAAGTGTTACAATCTGCACATCATCCAAGTAATTAACTCGGTAGATAAGAACAGGCTAGATAGTTACTGGTGCGACTTTACAGGAGCAAAGGTCACGCTACAAGAAATGATAGAAGGATATTTGGGACATTTGCACCTGCATATAAAAGAAATCCATGAATTGATAGATTGAATTTATTAATTTTTCATACATTTGCGCTATATCAACTCACAAATAGTATTCACTTCTTATGAAACTCTGTATATAGCTACGCTCCTGCGAATAGCCCCCTTCAAGAAAGCTATTCAGCTATTTGACAAATAACGATTTATTTGCCACAGAGATTTTATATCCTTTTATTTATGAATTTACGAGCTGGCAGACTATATTATGCAGTCTGCTCGTGTCGTGCTATTTTGCAGTTGAGCAATGAATTATACATATAAACAAATATGGCTCATCAACTTTCCGGTAATGATGAGCATCTTAATGGAGCAGTTAATCAATATAACGGATGCTGTCTTTTTAGGTCACGTAGGCGAGGTGGAATTGGGAGCATCCGCTATTGCCGGAATTTATTATCTGGCAGTCTATATGCTGGGCTTCGGGTTTAGTATTGGACTTCAAGTGATGATTGCCCGCAGAAACGGGGAGCAGAATTACAAGGCAACAGGAAAGACTTTCTTTCAAGGGCTATTCTTTTTATCGGGATTAGCCGTCTTGCTTTGCCTATTGATTCATGCAGTTTCTCCTTATCTATTGAAACAGTTAATCTCCTCACCGGAGATTTATCAGGCGGTAGTCCGCTATTTGGATTGGCGCAGTTTCGGGCTGTTATTCTCATTTCCTTTTCTGGCTATCCGGTCTTTCTTCGTTGGAATAACGCACACAAAAGCCTTATCGTGGTCGGCTGTTACTGCGGTGGCGATTAATATCCCGCTGAACTACTTCTTAATATTTACACTAGAGTTAGGTATTTCGGGAGCAGCCATCGCTTCATCTTTAGCGGAAATGGGATCTTTGATTGTGCTTTGTCTCTACATAGGAGCGAAGATTGACAAAGACAAATATGGATTGAAGCCCGTTTATGACGGAAAGCTACTTATCAAAGTCCTGAATCTGTCTGTGTGGAGTATGCTTCATGCTTTTATAAGCGTAGCCCCTTGGTTTCTATTTTTCGTGGCAATCGAGCATTTAGGGAAAACAGAGTTAGCTATTTCCAATATCACCCGAAGCGTATCGGCAATCTTTTTCGTAATTGCCAACTCCTTTGCCGTTACTACAGGCTCATTGGTGAGTAATGCTATTGGAGCAGGAGCGAGAAACGAGCTTTTCCCGATCTGTCACAAGGTTCTGAAATTAGGATATATCATTGGCTTTCCATTGGTAGGAATTGCGTTGCTTTGTAATCGTTGTATCGTGGGCTTCTACACCGATAGCGAACTATTGGTGGAATTAGCGTTTGCCCCTTTCGTGGTGATGCTGCTGAATTACACATTTGCCCTGCCCGGTTATGTATATCTCAATGCGGTTGGAGGAACAGGAAAAACCAAAATCACCTTTCTGTTTCAGGCGACAACTACCTTTGTGTATTTAGTCTATCTCTATTGGTTGAGCTTCTGCATAGAAGCATCTTTACCCCTCTACTTGACAGCAGAATATCTGTTTGTAATTCTACTGGCTCTGCAATCTATCATTTATCTGAAAAGTAAACACTATTAAAAACGAATCAAGTTATGATGACAAAAATATATCCACGCACCGGAGATAAGCAAACAATCTATCTGAATGCCGTGATTAAAGATCCGCAAATTAAGGTAGGCGATTATACCATTTACAATGATTTTGTAGCTGATCCCTTGCTATTTGAGAAGAACAATGTACTTTATCATTATCCCATCCACCGGGAGGAGTTAATCATTGGCAAGTTCTGTTCTATTGCCTGTGGCACGAAGTTCCTGTTTAATTGTGCGAATCATACATTGAAATCTCTGTCTACCTATACCTTCCCTCTATTCTATGAAGAATGGGAATTGGAGAAGTCGAATATTACTACTGCATGGGACAACAAAGGCGATATTGTGATCGGCAATGACGTATGGATCGGCTACGAAGCTGTGATTATGGCGGGGGTTCATATCGGTGACGGTGCTATTATTGCCGCACGTGCCGTAGTGACGAAAGATGTCCCACCTTATACGATTGTGGGCGGCACTCCTGCCAAAGAAATACGAAAACGCTTCGATGCAGAGGTAATTGAACAACTGCTAATACTGAAATGGTGGGATTGGTCTACCGATAAGATACATCAATGTTTGCCCTATATTGCAGAGAGTAAACTAGATGAATTACTTGCCATGAAGAAAGATAGATTATGAACTATATAAAGAAACGATTGACAAGGATTGATGCAAGTTTCAGTTCTTCTGTATAGCTACATTTCGCTATTTTAGAACTCATCCCAGTGGATTATATTTGTAAGAAGCAGGAATTTGAAGTTCACCATTTCTGGAATTGCGACCAATAAGGCTGAATACCCCTTGAATCATTCTGATTAGCAGAGGAACTACAAACAAAACAAGAAATCATTCAGCATACAAAGCTAGTGCTTTGATATATATAATTTATTCACAATTAAATTTTATGCCTATGAATGATTTATTGAGAGCGAGGTTTTTCATCTTACTGGCTGACACCTCACAAGAAGTTATTAACACAGAAATGCAAGATGCTTATGAAGATTTTGTGAAGCAAATAGTAACAATTAGCAATTCGGAAGACTATACTCATATCTTCCGGATGCTGAATCTCACCCGTATTGAGATAGCCCCTTTAAAGGGGTTGTATCAGGATGGGCAGGGGGAAAAATGCGCCTAAAAATCTATACATTCATAAAGCATTATCCCTAATTGATGCAGAATTAGAGTTACTCAACTTAAAAATCATCCATCCCGAACAGTTTAATTCGCCTGTGTCTACAGAGTTCAAGTCAGACCTGTATGTAATTCCTAAGTCAAAAGACTTGGGAATTATTGGTATTGCTGAAATTGTACTTGGTTTATTTCTTCAAGGAGAGATTACCGGAAAGAATGGAAAACCTGTTTCAGAGGCTTGTTTAGCTCGTGGCTTTGAGCAGCTTTTCAATCTTAAATTCGGTAGTATCTACGATAAGATTGGTGAAGTGTTTACTCGTAAACCGTACAATCTTACTAAAACATTGGACGCTTTGCGAAATGCTATTGGTAGAGAAGACCGTAAACGGAAGAATAAATAAAGATTAGAAAAGATGATTCTGCAAGTTGTTTATTTATAACAGTTTATAAACCATTATTCGGGGAGTAGTTACCTACTCCTCTTTTTCTGCAACCTTGTTTTGCAGAACTTTGCTTCATCAATCGATTGAAAACAATAATGTTGAACTAAAAATTGAAGCAAAATGTATATAGACAATGAAAACTTCGAGAAGTGGATGGAAAAGCTATCCAAAAAACTCACTGAAATCGGGCAAGACCTGAAATCCCTAATCAACACCGATACTGTATTCGATGAAAACGAAAGGCTATTAGATAATCAAGACTTAGCCTTTCTGTTGAAAGCATCTTTCAGAACCCTACAACGCTATCGGGCGAAAGGTGTACTTCCCTACTTTACCATCGGACGAAAAACGTATTATAAAGCCAGCGATATTCGAGCTTTCGTC
Organism: Parabacteroides sp. Y3-G-102; assembly: GCF_023656845.1. Taxonomy (NCBI): domain Bacteria; kingdom Pseudomonadati; phylum Bacteroidota; class Bacteroidia; order Bacteroidales; family Tannerellaceae; genus Parabacteroides; species Parabacteroides sp. Y3-G-102. Next base: position 36,544 of record NZ_JAMOKU010000016.1, read on the forward strand.
CGTGAGTATGCCGATTCTCAAACCTACAAACAGTTTGAAAAAGCCAATCAGTTGGCTAATCAGCCCTGATAGCAAAAAGTAGCAGAGGAAAGAAGCCTGTGTTCAGGCTATTCCTTTGTGCTACCACCCCGATTTAGCACAAACTGCCTCACCTATCGGTTCAGCCTGTTTTGCTAAATCGAGCAAGAGGGAACTGGACAAGTCCTGTTCTCCCTCTTGCCCTGCGGGGCAAAGCCTTTGGCTTTAGCGTGTTACAAGAACACGCTGTAATGACACCTGTAATAAGCATTTTCTTTGTAATGCTTATTATCAGGTATTTATCTATTCATATTTCTATAAAAAAGTAATTACCATGCCAAACAACAGTCGGAAAACGATATTCACTACCATTTCCATAGACAAGGAAACGGCAGTTTTGGTAGAGAAGATATGCAAACGCTATTCACTGAAAAAGAGCGAAGTTGCAAAGTTGGCGTTCGGGTATATAGATAAGGCACATATCAATCCATCCGAAGCACCTGAATCTGTAAAATCGGAACTAGCGAAAATAAATAAGAGACAGGATGATATCATCCGCTTTATCCGTCACTATGAGGAAGAGCAACTGAATCCCATGATACGGGCAACAAATTCTATTGCTTTGCGTTTCGATGCTATCGGTAAAACTTTGGAAACTCTTATTCTCTCTCAACTGGAAGCCAGTAAGGAGAGACAAACAGCCGTGCTGAAAAAGTTAAGCGAACAGTTCGGCAATCATGCCGATGTGATAAACAACCAATCGAAACAGATTAACGCACTCTACCAGATACACCAACGGGATTATAAAAAGTTGCTTCACCTGATACAACTCTATTCAGAACTTTCTGCTTGTGGGGTGATGGATAGCAAAAGGAAAGAGAACCTAAAAGCGGAAATCATTAATCTGGTAAACACATAGAGTCATGCACATAGATTTCGCTCCACCATCGAAGGGTACATATAATAATGCTGGCAGTAGCTGGCAGTTAGCCAATTATTTAGAACATGAGGATTTAGAACGAATGGAAAAGGGTATCTATACAGAAGGCTTTTTTAATCTGACAGATGATAACATCTACAAATCAATGGTCATAAAAGATATAGATAGTAATATTGGGCAACTTCTAAAAACAGATGCTAAGTTTTATGCTATCCATGTCAGCCCATCGGAAAAGGAACTTCGGGCAATGGGAAACACTGAACAGGAGAAAGCCGAAGCCATGAAACGGTATATCCGAGAGGTGTTTATTCCTGAATATGCCAAAAACTTCAACAAAGAACTATCCGCTTCGGATATAAAGTTCTTTGGTAAAATTCATTTTGATCGTAATCGTTCAGATAATAGACTGAATATGCACTGTCATTTGATTGTGAGCCGTAAAGACCAAGCCAATAAACAGAAGCTATCACCCCTTACTAATCATAAGAATACTAAGAGAGGAATAATTAAAGGAGGTTTTGACCGTATAAATCTGTTCCAACAAGCGGAACAAGGCTTTGATAAATTATTTGGCTACGACCGCCAACAAGCCGAATCGTTCGACTATCACAACACGATGAAGAACAGTTCTATATTTGAACAGCTTGCTATCCAAGAGCAACAATTTACTGGCGAAAAGAAAAGTGAGGTTCAACAATCTGGTGAAAAAGTAAACAAGATTTCTTGCAATCTTGATAGCAAGGAAGATAATAAACATTCTTACATTCAGCAAAATAACAGTAGTGATGATTCTCTATTATCTATCTTCTCATTGGGAGATGGCAATAATTACAATGCAACATCGGCAGAGGAATTACAGGCACAGAAACGCAAAAGGAAAAAGAAAAAAGGAATTAGACGATGATTGAATATGAAGAACTAAGAAGTGATATAGACCACTACCTAATAATACTTTTCGAATATCATAAAGTGTCTATTTATTTAAAATTGAAAGGATAAAAACGTTTTCTCTAGTTGCCTCATATTCATCCGATTGAGTTTTAGTAAAAAACGGATAGAATATAATATGCAATTTCTCTGGTTCTTGACTATGATAGCTCTAAAGTATGAATTCAAGCATATAGGAATTGAATGCAGCAATACCAAAAGGAGTACATTCGCAAAGAAGATCGGTTCTTGTTCCGTGAATGAAAAGAACCATCAAAAAGGCTTATTTTTCAAAGAAAGGTATATACCAAGAAAAAAGCATTATCTACAGTATTTAAAACAATGCCAAATATTTTGTGCAATAATTTTGCTTTATCATCTTATTTTAGTTAATTTGTATTCTATCAAAGAAGTAAGTGTAATGAAACAGAAAAGAATTCAAACGATAAATGCTATATTAGATCAGGATTTAGAAGCATTGTTAAAACAAACAGATAAATATGAGGATCTAGTCAATGGGCGGATCTTGTGTGAAAACTGTAAAAAAGTAATTGCAATTGAAAATATCGGTATAGTTCTGCCTGATATACAAAATGACACTATGAAGTTAAGGTTTTATTGCGATGATATTGATTGTATTCAGAAATACTATTTAGAAAATGGAAGAGGCTGAAATATACAATGATATTAGAACTATTCTAACATCTTTAGGACTGCCAATAATAGCAGTTATTGCTATAGTTATAGCATTCTTTTTCCCTGATAGAATTAAAATATGGGTAGGAGTTTTTCAATACCATATAGGTAGAATATGTGTTGGCGTTAGAAAAAGCTCTATAAAAAACCGCCTAGAAGGAGCTTGCACTCATTCTTTAAAAAAATTAGGAAAAGAATTACCCGACTTGGAGATTCCAGAATTATCTATTAAATGGGTAAAAGAAGATAATTTACAAGCAAAACTTAAGGAAGGTAAAGCTATTGTTAAACTACGTTTTTCGGACGATCAAACGCGAAACATAATTAATGCAGCAACTGTATACGTAAAAGAAGCTTTTCTTATACACTCAAAGCCTTACATGAGTGAAAATTTTGTAAAGGCAATGGATTTTTCTATCACAAAAAAAATATTGTTAGGAATTCATAATAATAAACGAAATGTTATTAGCGAATTCATAAAAGAATATGCACTGGATCTTAATTCAATACAAGACAAATGTTCCCAGATTGAAGTTATCGATGATGCAGGATTATTTACTAGAATATTAATTCGAGAATTAGATTTTTTTGGAAATAAATTAATAGGTAGAAACCCTTCGGATGATTACAAAAATGAATCAGACAAATTTCTATCATTTCTGCATGAAATTACAACTAGAGATGCTGATGATCTTACCCCATTACAATTTGTGGAAAATATTCTAAAAGTAGGAGTATTACTTGTTGCAAAGAAAGATACTTATTATCAACATGGATTACACCCATATTTAAGACGTATAAAATTAGGATTAGCAAGAGGTATAAAAACATTTTATTTATTGGCAAGAGAAGACAAAGTTGAGATATTAGAAAGCGTAGCTAAAGAACTTCTACTTACTGGAAATTTTATTCTGATAAATAATCCTAGAAGTTTCAGTGATTCTTATAATCGTGAAGTTATTTGTTATTGTCTTAGAATAGATACTGAAAGCTCCTTGACTTCTACATACAGAGAAATTTCTCTAGCTTTGGACAGCAAAGACAAAATGCAGGGAGTTGTGACAAAGTTGAGGGAAGATGGTCTTAAAGTTGATGTTAATGGAGTAGAAGGGTTTGTCCAAATAAGAAATTTGAGTGCTTCAAAAATATCAGATATAAGAAAATATTTCAAGGAAAAAATGCTTATCGAGTTAATTCCCATAGAAATAGGTAGTACTGGAATTGTCGAATTCACTCTAATAAATACTTGCAGTGATCCTAATAACTTAATTAATGCTAATTTTGAAATAGGAAGAACTATATCAGCCAAAGTAAAATACTGCGATGATGATTTTGTGAAATTTGATGTGGGACATGAAAAAATAGAAGGCATTTCATTTAGGAAAGATTTAACATATAGCCGTTTCTCATTACTCCATAAGCAATATGAATTAGGTACAGAACATGATTTTATTGTTAAAAACAACGATTTTGAAAATAATACGATATATCTTAGATTAAAGCAGTTAAAAGATCCTTGGGATTCATTGACGATTAGAAAGTTTAGTCAAGTAAACTTCTTAGTATGTAGAAAAGTAAATTATGCATTTATTGGAGAACTCCAAGAGGGGATAGAAGGAATACTTGCTTACAAAGAATTGTCTTGGTTTAGTTCTGAAATTGAAGTTATTAAAAACTCTATAAAGTTAAATAATAATGTAGATTGCGTTGTAAAAGACATAGACAAGGAAAAGCGTATCATTTATTTAACATTAAAAGACAGACAGAATAATCCTTATTTTGAATATCTTGATGCCAATAGAAATAAGGTTGTCGAGTTCTTTGCAATTGAGGAAACCATATATGGTATTTTGGGAAGTATTGAAAGCAAGTATCAAGTTTTCATTCCTAAAAATGAACAGTCTTGGAATGGAGATAAATATAATTGCAAGATTGGGAAAAAGAACAAGGTTGTAATTAAAGAATTATCCAATCGAGGTGATTCCTTAATCGGTACATTTAGGCCATTAATTCCTCATCCATTAGCACTATTTTCAAATAAGTTCGATGTTGGACAAATATTAAAACCACTAAAAGTACTCAATACCTATAATTGGGGAGCAACCTTTATTATTAGTATTGGACATAAAAAGTTTGAAGCCCTCTTGTTTAAGGGAGATATTAGTAATCTATGTTTTATAAAATCTTGTATTGGGATTTTTGATAATATTGATAAAATTCCGTTAGCTATAAAGGAAATAGACTTAGATAAAAATAGAGTAATATTAAGTCTAAAGGAGGTATTGAAAAATAATCTACAAAGAAGTAGAGAGTGTAAATATGCAAACGAATATGAATCGATTATTATTGGCAGCAATAATCAGGGTTATGTTGTTTTACTTAAAGGTCTATGGATTGAGGCTATATTAGAATCTACACAAACTTATGAGACAGGGAAAATACTTACTCTTAGACCAGCGAGATTATCAGATGAGATCATTATTTTGACAGATGAATAGTTTAAGGAGAAGAATGTCGTACTTAGAGTTTCATAATCCTTAAATCTTCTTATCTTCTCTTATATTGCACAATTCTCTTTTAATGTTTTGCATACTCATTAGAAAAGACTATTTTTGCTTTCAGTATTCTCCATGAGCAAACTACTGCAAAAGCACGTAGCAAATTAGTGGGATAATTCATGGGATATGCTTGAAGCAAGAAATATAAAGTTTTAAATATCAGCGTGGTAACTCAACAAGGAGAATCCCAGGCGGATCACATAAGAACAAAGCTAAAAGAGATAAGTCCTGCAATATTAACGTATTGTGGGACTTTTTTATGTTTTAGTCTTGCTTGAAAGCCCAAAAAGGCGCACGAAAAGATACGGTTGAGTATCCAAATCGTACCCCCTTCCCCGAAAAACAAAAAGGGGGTACAATTGTCGGAAAGTCCTTCTGATAAACTACGTGGAGGTCTTCTATTTAATACCAAAACTCATGATCGAATACAGAACTAGCTTTTTTATTTGGTAGATAACCTATTTACTTATTTCTCCAACTTTATAACCTACGATTCCAAAAGACTTGTGTAGCGCCGGGATTAACCACATGATCAAGCCGGGTAGTCTCCAGCGTTTTTTCTCTTCGCTGATGAAATAGAATCGTTCGATCAGTTTGAGCTTGGGGAACCATTGCTCGATTGTGTGCGGATCGTTTAGTCCGAAATGGAAACGGGCTTTTGTCCGTTTTACCGATTCATGCTTGTCGGAGTTGCGGGCGGCCCATTTACTGACGAAATCAAAATATATCTCGCATCCGGGAAAGCGTTGGGCGAGGTTTTGGATAACAGATTTTACCTGTTCCTCATTGAAATACATCATTACACCTTCCGCGAGGAAAAGGAAGCGGCCGTGAGGATGTTTTTGTCTCAACATATCCATCCAGTCCGTCTCGAGCATAGAGCCTTTGATCGTGAGATCTTTAGCGGAGGCAGGGAATAGCTTTTCACGCAAATTGATTACTTCAGGTAAGTCTAGTTCGTAGAAGGTCGCTTGGTTATGGTTGGAGACACGTTGGAAACGGCTGTCTAATCCGCAACCGATCGATACCACTACCGGATCTTCAGTTACCTTACGGTCGATGAATCGCTGGACCAAACGATCGAAATGGCGTAGGCGGATAGTGGTTCCGGTAGTACTCATCGTGATTTTACCAAACTTGGCGAAATCATAATCTATTTTCTCAACAAGCTCACATGCCATCGGGTCTTTTAATATCGCATCTTTCCGGTGACTTTCGTGAGCGCGTGATAGTAAGGGAATAAACAAGGTCTCCGCGATGTCATCCTTTATCTCTGGTTTTATTTTATTCATAATATACCTATTTATAGGGATTGATTATCCGGTACAAAGATGGGATCTTTGCTTTTGGTTTATTTACGCAAGAAGGAAGTGTATTTTAATCAAACGGAAAAATGGTACACATAGAACTCTCATCTCGTGGAAGAGATACGATCGCTTTAGAAATGCCGGATATAAGTTATTTTTCTACCAATCGTTCAGGAGGGCTAGAAGAGAACTGTTGGGAGGCGGAGAACAAATTATTGACCTATCGTATCAGTGATTTCAGATGCAGGGATTTTAATGTGACAAGATACCAGATCTATTGCAAGGAGGATTGTTGCATGCGTTCCCTAAATGTCGGTAACTCGTTTATGGGACTTTCTGTTGTTCGTCAGGGGATCGTCGAATGCTTTTTGTCGGAGACACGGGATAAGCGGATTTGGCGGAAAGGGTATACGAATATGATCGTAAGTTCTGGTATCAAGGAAGAGCGGAATCTGTTCCGTAAAGGAGATACTTTTGGTATGACAAGTATTCTGGTGTCGCCGGATTTCTTCCAACATTTGTCGGAACGTTATACGGAGTACTTCGGGAGTGCTTATTTGCGATTCGGCAGGGGGGAGACTTTCTTTATCGCTCCCAAGAATCTCTCGATTCCAATCGCTTTATCTGTGGCGTTGAATGATCTTGAGGTCTCTCAGATGATGGGAAATGCCTCGCCAATGTATCTCGAAGCAAAAGTAACCGAGTGCTTGTCTTTATTTATGCGGGAGACGGAAGGTAAAGAACCGGTTAACGCAAAGATAGTAGGCTTTTCCGATCGGGATAAAATTTATCAGGCCCGGGATATTATATGTTCCGAATATTTGAACCCGCCTTCATTACATGATTTGGCTTTACGTGTCGGAACTAATGAATGTACTTTGAAAGCGGGGTTTAAAGAAGCGTTCCGGACGACCGTGTTTAACTATCTCTTTGATTATCGTATGAATATAGCGATTCACTATCTTTTGGATACCAATAAATCAATAGGGGAAGTTGCCGGCTTGGTCGGTTATGAACATCAAGCGCATTTTTGTACTGCCTTTAAGCGGAAGTTTAATGTCACCCCGTCTGAATATAGGTTGAAAGCGTAGTATAGACCATCGACTTTTATTTCCCGAATCGGGAACTATCCACCTCTTTATGCTCTTTAGCTTTAAAATCTCCGAATTTATAGATAAAGGATAAGGAGACTCGTCTGGAATCCGGGATCATACGCATATGTAAGTCTTGTGTTTTGTATTGGAGATTAAGATCTTTTGGGACCCATGAATTAAACATGTCATCCACTTTTAAAGAGATCTCCGCTTTGCCGTTGGGGGAGATCCATTTCAAGCCGGCGTCTACGTTATACATACTGCTGATCGTCATTGGCCTTGAATGTTGCGGGTAATATAAGAACCGGATACTTCCGCTTTGATAGTAGGCTTCGATGAGATGTTGAACGTATTATTTAATTCGGCATAGAATGCCAGATTATCTTTATTGAAGCTTATATCATGGTAATTATCACATTTCATCTTGTCATAATAACCGTTTAACGTTAATCTGGAATCAAGCACGGAGCCGGCTTTGAATGGTATCATTACATTTAGGCCTAGCTTACTGGAATAGTCGAAATTCAGTGTCTTATAGATAAGAACTAGTCTCTCGGAGGATTGATAGGGGAGCTGGTTGAAATTATTGTCTATATAATTTGCGTATAGCGTGAAAATGTATTTGTTTTTTAGGATGTAGTTCAATTGGGCAGAGTAGAGTCTGGACGGCCTTAAATCCGGGTTACCTTGTATCTCGGTATATCCATTCAGATAAGACACCGTATTCTGCATCTCCCAATAGCTGGGATAGGTCTTGTCTGAAGAAACGGATAATTGCAGGATGTGGCTGGGGTGGGCTCGGTACGTGATTTCCATCATTGGGAATAAGCTCCAATAATCAATCTCCTTATGTTTGTAATACTCTCCGGTCAAAGAGGCGTTTACGGATAGGTTATCAGAGAAGCTTTTGGAAAAGCCGGTATATAAATCATATACATATTCATCCAGTTTACTGTAACTATTAGAGATGGACCAATCGTGTTTGCGCAGTGAATGATATACCTGAGAACTTTTGTCTGAGGCGAAGCTGAATTTTGTCCCATAGTTGAGCATCCAGCCTTTTCCTAATTTATGGTTCTGGTCCGCGTAGACGGAGAGCCTACGGATGTCTTGTTGTGATTTAGCGTTGAAGGCATCTTCTTTCCCGGCTTTCTTCTCTTGGTAATATTGTGTCGTAAGATTGATGTAAGCGGTAAAATCAATCCCTACATTAAGGCCGAACCCGGAGGCATAGTCGAGCGCCAGATTATGCATCTGGATCGGTTTGTCGGATTTCTTTCTGTTTTCGGAATCCGAATAGGTTCCTACAGAAGAGGTGAAAGGATGAGTCCATTGCTGGATCTCTGAGGTATAGGCGAAGCTTAGTTTGTTCTTATCGTTCAAGAACCAATCATTGCCTAGGCGTATGGTATGGACTGGGAGCCGGGTATGTCCTCTGTCGAATTGCTCGATCTCGTAGGTCTTACCATCGAATAAATGGTGTGATAAGATATCCTCACCTGTCCGTTCCCTGTGGTAGCCGAAGGAGTACATGAGATCGGTAGAATATTTAGGCGCGTTGTAAACGAGAGTAGCGCCACTTTGGTAATTAGCGTAATGCCCTTGGTTGTATAGAGCATTGACTTGTCCTTGCAGTTTGGGAGTCTCGGAAGTACCGTTATTAAGGACCAGATTAATCACGGCCCCGCGTACATGATATTGGGGTGGAGCGCTATACATGATCTCTGCTTCTTGAATACGTTCTTTGGGCATATTCTTAAGCAGATTCTCCAATTGGCTCTCACCCATATTGGTGGTCTTGCCATTGATGATAACCGTGACTCCATTTGTTCCGGCAAGTTGTATTTTCCCGCTTTGTTCCCGCACTCCCGGTAGTTCTAGGATCGCCTCGTAAGCGCTAACGGCCATCTTGTCTTTTAACAAATGCGGCATGCTGTAGGTTATTTTACCATCGACAACCTTGGCTAAGGGACGCTCTCCGGTAACAGATACTTCCGAAAGCGTCTGGCTTTTCTCGTTCAGTTGTATATTGCCTATCGTAAGTGAGTCATAAGTGCTTTGATACGTTTCATACAGCAGATGCTGGACGGTTAAGAGGAAAGGGGATATCTCCGCTTTGACACTAAAAGAGCCCAAAGAGTCCGTATAGGTGGAGTTTACATATACTGAATCGTTCGTTTGTATAATCACGACCGCTAGTTCGATAGGATGGTTATTTAAGTCCGTAACCCTTCCCGTAATAACTTGTGCCTGTGTGAATGTGGTAAATAATAATCCTAAAAAGATAATCCAGCTTCTCATATCATCCTCGATTTAGTCAACATTCCTGTGCATATTTCGCAAATATACTTTTCATTAGGGAATCTACCTAATAAATTCTACTTTTAGGACTTAGGGGATTAGGATATATTTGATAGCTTTGCGGAGGAATGGGGTTCGTGCCTCTTTCTCGAATAGATGATAACAATAAAAGTAAATGATAATGAATGAAAAAATGAATACTCCATTGGGTAGCGCTTTTCCCAAGGAACGGGTTCGTTATGCGATGCTTTCTTTCTTTTTAGCGCAAGGTCTTTGTTTCTCTAGTTGGGCTAGCCGTATTCCGGACGTGAAGGATTTCTTTGAGGTGAATTACGCTTTCTATTGGGGGTTGGTCTTGTTCCTGATCCCGGTAGGTAAGTTTGTGGCGATACCGTTAGCGGGTTATTTGGTGTCGAAGTTGGGAAGCCGTATTATGGCGCAGGCCAGTGTGTTGGGATATGCCTTGGCCTTATTTGCGATCGGTACGGCACATAATATTTATCTGCTGGGTGTCTATTTATTCTGTTTTGGGGTGTTCTGGAATCTTTGCGATATATCCTTGAATACGCAAGGGATTGGTATCGAGCGGCTCTATGGACGTACGATTATGGCCTCATTTCATGGAGGTTGGAGTCTGGCGGCCTGTTTAGGAGCTTTGATCGGGTTTATCATGATCGTATCCGGCGTCACTCCGTTCTGGCATTTTACGTTGATTGCATTATTGATTGGAGTGACTGTTTTGGTAAGCCGGAAGTATTTGCAGGAAGACGTGGCGGTTGAGTCACCGGAGGAAGAGAAGGAAGCGGAGAAGAAAGAAGCTCCGGCATTGTTGAGCTTTATCCGTAAGCCGGAAATACTGTTGATCCAGTTAGGTATCGTCGGACTGTTTGCCTTGGTGGTGGAAAGTGCGATGTTTGATTGGAGTGGACTTTACTTCGAATCGGTACTACAAGTTCCTAAATCCTTGCAGATCGGTTTCTTAGTGTTCATGGTGATGATGACGGTAGGCCGTTTTCTTACGAACTCCGCCTATAGTGTTTTAGGAAAGCAGAAGGTGTTGCAATTAGCGGGTTTCTTTATTTTTGCAGGTTTCTTTATCTCAGCCATGTTGGGTGGAATGTTCGAATCGATGACGGTTAAGGTGATCGTGAATTCCTTAGGCTTTATGTTGGTAGGCTTGGGCATCTCGTGTATGGTGCCTACTATTTATAGCTTAGTGGGCGCTAAATCGAGAACTCCGGTGGGAATTGCCTTGACGATCCTTTCCAGTATCAGCTTTATCGGCTCGTTGATCGCACCTTTGTTGATCGGAGCGATCTCGCAGGCTTTCAATATGAAATACGCTTATATCGTGGTCGGCTTGTTAGGGCTTTGTATCTTGCTAATGACTACATTCTGCAAAGCATTCAAGAATAATTAAAGATAGAGAATTGAGAATTGAAAATTAGGAGAGAGCGAATAATTTTCAATTCTCAATTTTCAACTACTCAGGCATTCGTTGTTCCGCTGTCTCTAAGCATCGCAACACATCTTCCTTAGTGCCGTTGAATGGGCCTATTCCTTCGATTTTCAATGTTGTCATAGCTGCCGCGAAACGTCCGGCTTCTTCTATGCTTGCGCCTTTGGCACGTTTATAGAGATATCCTGTCATATAAGTATCACCCGCTCCGGTAGCGTTTACTACTTCTTTCGGTATGTAAGCGGGGATTTTATGGAAAGTGGAACCGTCGTAAATGATAGATCCCATGCTTCCGAAAGTCAGCAATACCTCTTTCACGCCCCAATCGTAGATAACTTTTCCTGCGTTCACGGCATCGGTATATCCGGTTAACACCTCCATCTCATGTTCGTTAGCCTTGAGGAAGTGCACGTATTTAAGTACTTCTTTTTTCTCTGGCCAATCCACGGCAAATACATCCTTGTCTCTTACTTCCCGTAGATACCCTTGCGAGTCAATCGATACTAAGCCTTTCCCCGCTAAATACTTTACCACTTCCAAAGAGAAATCATCGGCAAGCAAACTACCAAGGTGGAAGATCTTGGAGTCGATGTTCTCCAGATACTCTACGGTGAAAGGATCTGCTTTCGCCAATACACGTTGCGTACGGTTATCTTGGTTCTCTCCATAAATATTCTCGAAATAAACGGTGTGCTTACTTGGCATCACGGCAACGTCGATACCTTCGGCTCGTAGTTCCTCCACCGTTTTCATCTCAGATTCAGCCAAGGCTGTCACTAGAGTATAGTCAATATCATCGAAATGTTTTATCGCATGCGAGAAATAAAAGGAGGTTCCTCCCGGCATATGGACGGTATTCTTAGGTGTCACTACCTTATCCAAGGTGATGTGTCCTACGCAGCAAAGTTCGTGTGTATTCATTTTTTACTCAGTTTATTATAAAGCGACAAATTTATGAAAAAAGAGTTCAAGTACATAGGATAGTCGTTATTTTGACCAATAAAAGCGTAAACGAGGCGCTTCCATGCAAGAGCGAAAGTATTTACATATAGTAGAAACGAAAGTGTTTACCTCTAGAAGTAAAGTCATTTACATATGGAAGTAAACAGCGTTACATCTAGTTGTAAATGTAATATGCTGATAATCCGTATATAATACTGTTGGCGGATAATGCTCGGTGTATCTGCTGGAAATATTCAAATTCACCTTATCCGATAAGCATGCTTATTTGGATTTAGAAAGAAGAATTGATAATCAGTCAACGACATAGATAATATATAATGTACGCTCGTACATTATAATATATGCAATACGCATAGAGGTTATACTACTATATAGGTGATGTATATTTTATGTGCGATGGAATAGAATGTGAGAAACGACTAGTCTAAACGATCGATTTTTCTAGTCATTTGCAAAGGTACGCGTTTCTTCGACACTTACAACCCTTCCGCATTATTTTTTTATCGCTTATCCTCTTTCTTATCAATAGGATAGGTTATCCTTTACGAAACAACGGATTCTTTCAACAAATCTCCTGTTTTGGCACTAAAAAAACGCAAGATTTAGACGATCGTTTAGACTAGTCGTTTTATGCCCAATTTGAAGGGGCAAAATATTGAAGAGCTTTTAATTAACACTAGTATTAATATTAATTTTAGAATTATGAACAAAAAGTTTTCTACTCTTGTAGCTGGACTTGCAATGATTTCGGCTGTTGCTTCAGCCCAAATCACCAAAACAGACGGTTACACCATGTTGAAGTCCAGTTCTTCTGATTATTTAGCTGTTTATGGAGCTAAATCGGACTCTGTAGTGGTAAAAACATTTAGCAATTTGGCAACTGCTCCTAAAGCTTCTATTGACTCTGCTATGTGGAAGGTTACTGAAGCTGGAGTTGATGCTACAGGAAACAAGCTTTACAGCTTCACTAACAAAAAGACTGGTGCTGTATTGTCTTTCGCTGCAAAAAAAGATGCTAAACCTAATTTAGCGGCAGGTGTTGACAAGTGGTCTGTAACTACTGACGGCAAGATTTCTGCTTATTATTCTGCGAACGGATCTTTAGGATTGGTTGTGTCTGGAGGTAAGTTATCCTTGGGCATTGCTAGTGCCGCTACAGCATTCACTTCGGAAGTAAATTCGGCTTTGAAGGCTCGTACTTTGGCTGCCTCTGACTTAGGCGATGGTTTCACTGTATTCTCTTTGAACTTTGGAGAGGCTTATCAAGAGAACATCTTTGAGGGCAAAGAATTAGTAGCTACTCAGTTGACTGGTGCTGATGCTGATTATGTACAGTTGCAGGAAGTTGGCGCTGATAAGATCGGTGAAAAGGATACTTACTTCGGTTTGGATACAACTAAGTACACGATCGCTGGGCAAAAGGATGTATTTGGCTATAAATTCGCAAAAGACTCAACTTGGTTGGATAATGGTTATCATACAGTATTGAATGGTGATTTTCAAAAGTTCAAATTTATTCAAGACTTATCAAACGATAAAGTCGCTGTTTATGTAAAGAATGCACCTGTTTATAATACAACTACTAAGAAATTTGAAGCTGCGCTTACAGGTACTGCTGCTGATGTTCAAGTAGTATATGCTCAGGTAACCAATTCAAAGGTATTGACAGTCTCTAAACTTTCTGGTACTCCTTCTACAATCGAGCAAGGTGTCGCTCCTTCCGTAAAATTAGGTAAGGGCACTCCGGCTACATTGCCTACTGGTGATGGTGTTTACTTCATCAAGGTTAAATCTGGTGATGAGTTTAAGTATGTTTATGCTACGGCTAGTGGATTGGAATTGAAGAAGGATGCTCCTAATGCATATAACCCTGCTGGTCAGTTCTATGTAGTTGCTAAGGGTGGTAAATACCAATTCGTTGAACGTAACTTCAACCAAGGTCTTACAACTGCTGCCGCTCAGATCTATAAGGTAACAGGTAAAGACGCTTACAGAGTGGATGCTGTAAATAGCGCTGCTTCTGCAAGTTTAGCGGCTGGTACTGAATTCTATTTCGAATATCAGAAAGATATCAAAGCCGGTGGCAAGGAATACAACTATATGGCTACGAAGTATTTGGACAAGGTAGCTGTTGATAACTTCGCTTATACATTGAACTTGATCTCCGGTACGGAGGGTGTTGATGATTTGTATACAATCGTTGACGGCGTATTGAAGGTTAAGAAAACTACAGCCGAAGACGCTGCTAAATTCAAGGTTGAAGTAATTAAAGATAAAACGGGTAAGGTCTGGACTAGCAATGCTGATGAACACAAAGCTGGTGTAGGTGCTATCGCTTTAGGTGATACTTTAGCTACGGCTACTTATAAACTTTACAAGCAATATACAAAAGAGTATGTTGTAGCTAAGGATAATGAATTTAAGTTGGCAAAAGAAGATAATACAGCTACTCCTGCAGTTGCTGGTTCTGAGTTCACATTCAAAACAGCTAAGGGCAATGGTTATTTATTGTCTACAGGTGATAAGATTGTGGTATTGGATGTTAATACTGGTAAGTTGATCTCTGCTGCAGCTTCAGCTGTAAATAACAACTATTTTGACTTGGTAGTAGAGCCATCTCCGGACTACGCTACATTGAATGCTCCTTCTCACATGTTGGTTAAATCTGCCGAGGCTGATGGTAAAGCTCTTTCCATGAATCCTAAGTCTTTGTTTGCGGAGGTTAAGTTGGCAGGTCAAGAAGAATATATCGACAGCTTGTTTGGTTTGTGGATTGATACTGCTTGTGTAAAAGATGTAACTAGACCTACTTATTACATCACAACAGGTAATGGGTTAGACTCTGCTGCTATCGCTGATGGTTACAGATATTTCTTGGTAAATCCTCAAGATTCTGTTTATTCTGCGGTTAAGGGTGATGATGATAAATATACATCTAAGACAAATGAAGGTAGCGCTTATTGGAATGCTACAGAAGGTTTGGTGAAAGCAGCTTTTGTTAAAGCTATCGTTTATGGTGAGGATTCTTTAGCTATTGTTCGTGAAAAAGCAACTGCTGTTGATACCTTGAAGACTATGTCTGTAAATCCGGCTGCAATGGCATTTGTTACAACTGCAAATAATACATTGAAGATCGAGAATAAGACAACAAAGGAGATTGCAAACGAAGATGATGCAACTAAGACTGATCGTGAAGATGTAACTTCTTATTTGAAAGTTATCAACAACGTATTAGTTTGGACGGATAATCGTGACGAGGCTCATGAGTTCGTTGCTGAGGCTACGACATTACACCCGACATCCAACGATAACGTTGAAGAAGGAGCTTCTGCTATCTCTGTTATCGCTAACGATGGTACTGTAACAATCCAAGGTGCCGCTGGCAAGTCTGTTGTTATCTCTAACATCTTAGGTAAGGTGGTTGCTGAGACAGTTCTTTCATCTGATAACGCTACAATCGCTGTACCGGCAGGTATCGTAGCTGTAGCTGTAGAGGGTGAGGCTGCTGTTAAGGTGGTTGTTAAATAATTATTTTATTCGAAATGATACAGTAGAGGCGGGCACGTCCCGTCTCTATCTAAATATATTTAATTAAATAATTTCCACGCAACAAAGTATCCCGTGATGGGGGAACGTGTGGTTAATACTAAAGTAAAAAAGTTCTTCCGATAGTATTTCCGTGAGGAAGGAAACCGGATAAAAAATTGCTCCCGGCGATATTCGTATCGTCGGGACTTTTTTATGGTTCGGAAAGCTTTTACATAAATAAATGCGTATATTGCGGCAAGCTTATAATTTTAGAGTTTATGGAATATACCTTACTGATACTTCTATTACTGATCATGATTTGGATAAACTTGCGTAATAAGATATCCAAATCACAAGAGAAAACGGAGGAATTGTTGAAAGAGATCGCTGCCTTGCGTAAACGTTTGGAGAATAGTCCGGAAGTTGTGGACGAGATAAAGGAACCGGAGCCTGAGATCTTGAAAGAGCCGGAAGTTTTCGTACAACCTGAACCGGTAAGGGCGATTGTCGAACCTGCTAAAAATCCTCAACCCCAGAAGGTGCGGAAGCCTGTCAATTATGAGAAATATATCGGTGAGAACTTATTCGGTAAAATCGGTATCCTGATACTCGTCTTGGGTATGGGGCTTTTCGTGAAGTATGCGATAGATAAGGAATGGATAAACGAGACCTTGCGTACGATCCTTGGCTTTGGGATGGGTGGATTACTTCTATTCGTGGCTTGGCGTTTGAAGGATTCCTATCGTACCTTTAGCTCTTTGCTGGCGGGAGGCGCTTTCGCGATCTTCTATGTAACGGTGGCGATCGCCTATCATTATTACGGGCTGTTTAGCCAAACGGTCGCTTTTATTCTGCTTGTGCTGTTTACCGGATTTATGTCGTCTTTATCTATACTCTATAATCGTAGGGAACTGGCAATTATCGCTTTGGTGGGTGGATTTATCGCTCCATTCTTAGTGGGTAGCGGAGATGGAAGTTATTGGGTGCTGTTTACCTATGTCATGATCTTGGACCTAGGAATGTTCGGGCTATCTATCTATAAGAAGTGGGGGGAATTGCCTGTAATTTGTTTTGCCTTGACTTGGATCGTCTTTGCGGGTTATACGTATGCTGCGGATCTGGATTTGATGGGAAGTGTCCAATTAACGCATTTACTTATTTTCTCTATCGCCTTCTATTTGATCTTCTTATTATCGGTCGCTTCCATCGTGCGAATCAATATCCGGGGGATCAATCAATATTTATTAGGAGTGATCGGATTGAACAATTTCGTATTCCTGTTCTTTGCCCTTTGTCTCCTGCAGAATATGGAGCTTGAGCGGAATTACAAAGGTCTGGTAACCCTTTTTGTTGCGGCTATTAACTTCGCTCTTTTCTTTTGGATCAAACGGAAAGGGGAACCTTTCACTTTCTTGATGCATACGTTATTGGGTATCGCTCTTACGTTCGTATCGGTGACGATCCCGATCCAACTGGAAGGGACCTTTATTACCTTGTTTTGGGCTTCAGAGGTAATGATTATTCTCTGGTTCTATAGTCGTTTCCGTCTGCGGGTTTACGAGATATTCGCTTGGGTACTTCCGGTCTTGACGCTGGGCTCTTACGGAATGGATGTCTTCCACGGATGTATGGAGGCTCGGTACGGAGATTCTTCCCTATTTATAAATGGCTTGTTCGCTACCGGTATTTTTACGGGGCTATCGTATTGGGTAGACGCTTGGTTGGTACGTCCGACAAGGATATCGACGAAAGGGCCTCTCTTGACGGGATGTGTCGTATTATATATAGCCTTTGTTTTCGATTTCTATTCATATGTAGATCCTTCGATCGTGTCCTTTAGCTATATCGAGACATTTACGGTGGCGGTTTTATTTGCTGCGAATGTTTTATTAGGGAAAAGCTATTTGCCTGTGTCAAGAAATGCGGGGGGATACGGACTACTCTTGGGGCTATCTTTATCCCTGTTCGGAGGAATGTCTTTGTGGGTCGGGTATGATGATCTCTTTATTCCCCGGTTCCTGCTATGGGTTTCCTTGCTTTTAATCGGGGGGCATATTTTTGTCTTGGGGCGGTACTATTATAAGTCATTTGACGCAAGAGAAAAGCGTACGCATGGGATGACCTTATATATTTGTTTGCTGTCTACGATATTACTGGCCGTGGGAACGAATAATTTGTTGAATCAGTTGGGCTTGCCGGATGAATTAAGCGCAGGCTTCTCTATCTCGTTGAGTCTTGCCGGCTTTATGCAAATGGCGGTGGGAATGCGATTGCACCTGAAGGTTGTCCGGATGATTAGTTTGGCCACTTTCTCGATCGTATTGCTAAAGTTGGTGTTGGTAGATCTGTGGCTCTTGCCTACGATCGGGAAAGTGGTCGTCTTTATAATCTTGGGAGTTATCTTATTGGTTCTCTCCTTCTTGTATCAAAAGTTGAAAACTGTCTTGTTCGATGATAGCTTATAGGATATCCACTAGTTTCTCCAGCCCCATGCTATGAGAGCCTTTGATCAAGATATGATAGCCCTTTAACGGCTGCCTCCGAAGCTCCTCCGTCATAGCCTCTGTGGTAGCGAAGGGGGAGAACTCTTTGCCTACCTTGGAGAAATGCTCGCCGCAGAGGAACACCTTGTCGAACTGGCCTTTCTTGATCTGTTCGACAACCTCCGCGTGTAATTCGTTGCTAGTTGGTCCAAGCTCGCGCATATCTCCAAGGATGATGGCTTTAGGCTGTACGGGCATGGTGATGAAATTGTCCAGAGCTACTTTCATGCTACTCGGATTCGCGTTGTAAGCATCGATAATCAATTCGTTATTATCGGTTTTCTTGAACTGAGAACGGTTATTGGTAGGCTCGTAAGCGGCGATAGCACGGCTGATACGCTCTGCCGGGATCTTGAAGAAGCGGCCTACGGCGACGGCGGCCAATACATTATCTAGGTTATAACTACCGATCATATGTGTTTCGACGGTATGCAACTTTCCTTGTTGCTTCCAATTGAACACTAAGAAAGGATCGCAACTGACTACCTGTCCGGACGCGAAAGCATCATCCCCGTTTCCATATGTGATTTGTTCGATGCCTTTGGCGATAGACTGAAGGTACTCGTTCTCTTTCTTGATAAATATCTTGCCTTTGGAGCGATGGATATAATCATATAACTCCCCTTTTGTCCGGATCACACCCTCGAAAGAACCGAAGCCTTCCAGATGGGCACGGCCTACGTTCGTGATGATGCCATAGTTAGGATGGACGATATCCACTAATTCCTTGATGTCTCCCGGATGGCTGGCGCCCATCTCGATAACCGCCATCTCATGGTCATGAGTCAATCGGAGCAAGGTCAAGGGAACGCCAATATGATTATTGAAATTTCCTTCGGTATATAGCAAATTGAATTTCGTTGAGAGTACGGCAGCCAATAACTCTTTGGTCGTGGTCTTGCCATTCGTTCCGGTAATTCCGATGATCGGCAACCCCAGTACCTTGCGGTGATGGTGCGCTAATTGTTGCAAGGTCTTCAGCACGTTATCAACAAGGATCGTGCGTTCGCCTATATAATAATCGGGATTGTCTATGACGGCATAGACACAGCCGGATGCCAAGGCTTTCCCGGCATATTGATTTCCATCGAATTTATCGCCTTTTAAGGCGAAAAAGATAGAACCCTTCGGACAGTTCCGGCTATCTGTCGTTATTTGAGGGTTATGTATAAATAAATCATAGAGGTCGATAATACTCATGACTGTATCGCGTTAAATATTTATTCCTGTCTAATTCGGGGCAAATGTAGCAATTAAATAAAGAATGAAGAATCTAGAAGGAGATTTTAAGAGAGAAACCTGTATCTTTGCTGGAAATAAGGAAAGATCATGTTAGATAAAACGCTCAATATTAGAGGGACACTCACTTCTTTAGCGACGCCGTTGGTGATGGGAATCTTGAATATTACCCCTGATTCTTTTTATGCGGGCAGCCGCAAACAGACCGAGACCGCTATCGAGGACCGTATCCGGGAAATCTTATCGGAGGGAGGAGATTGGATAGATATCGGTGGTTATTCATCCCGTCCGGATGCCGCTGAGGTTACGCCGGAGGAAGAGATGCGCCGTTTGGAGTTTGCCTTACATATATTAAATAAGCATTACCCGGATATCCCGGTGTCCGTAGATACGTTTCGTGCGGGGATTGCGCGTCGTTGCGTAGAGGAATATGGAGCAGCTATCATTAACGATATCTCCGGCGGTGAGTTGGATGCGGATATGTTCCAAACGGTAGCGGATTTGAAGGTGCCTTATATCATGATGCATATGCGTGGAACCCCTCAAACTATGCAGAGGCATACTGATTACCCGGATATGATGGAGGAGATCATGCTGTACTTTTCCCGGAAGGTACGCCAGCTTCGGCTTTTAGGGGTGAATGATATCATTCTCGATCCCGGCTTTGGTTTTAGTAAGACGTTGGAGCAGAATTACCAATTGATGAGCCATTTAAAGGAGTTCTCTATTTTTGAGTTGCCTTTATTAGTTGGAGTCTCCCGTAAAAGCATGATTTATAAATTACTGGGTGGAACCCCTGCGGATAGCCTGAACGGAACGACTGTATTGAATACGTACGCTCTCTTGAACGGCGCTAATATCCTTCGTGTACATGACGTGCGGGAAGCAGTGGAAGCCATTCGCGTCATAGGTCAAATGACCAACAAATAATTTTCAATTTTCAACTTTCAATTCTCAATTAACTATGTGGATGCATTTCGGTATAAAAGACTTGATTGACGTATTGCTGGTGGCTTTCTTCCTGTACCAGACCTATAAATTGATGAAAAGCTCAGGCACATTGGCTATATTCAGTGGAGTCGTATCATTCATCGTCGTATGGATCTTGATCTCGCAGGTATTGGAGATGCGGTTGATGGGGGCCATCTTGGATAAGTTTATTAGCGTAGGTTTCGTGGTTTTGGTAATCCTCTTCCAAGACGAGATCCGCCGTTTCCTGTTGGCGTTAGGTTCGCATCGGGGCTGGAAATTCCTAGGGAAACTTTTTTCCAAGCGAGGAGGCGATCCGGAGAAAGAAGGGAAGTTTGTCGCCCCTGTTGTCTTGGCTTGTATGAATATGGCCCGGAAAAAGACGGGTGCCTTGATCGTGATCCAGCAAGATATGGACTTGGCGATCTATGAGCATACGGGCGAAATGTTCAACGCCGATGTAAATGCCCGCTTGATCGAGAACATCTTCTTTAAGAACAGCCCGTTGCATGATGGTGCCATGATCATAGCCGATAACCGGATCAAGGCGGCCGGTTGTATCTTGCCGGTCGCCCAGAACGCTACCCTTCCCAAGGATATGGGATTGCGCCATCGTTCCGGGTTGGGGATGTCATTGGAGACAGATGCGCTGGTTATTATTGTCTCGGAGGAGAGAGGAAAGATCTCCGTGGCCCATAAAGGTAAGTTAAGTGTGAATGTGACAGCGGAAGAACTGCAACAAATACTCTCCGGGGAGCGGGAAGTGACGAATTACTGTTAAAAGATCTGAAACTGGTATCTCTATCTGTAATTCTTTTGCCTATTTTGTAAACTCTATATTGCATTATGCCTAATTTTGTAGCCGGATTACGAGTACAATTATTAAATAATATAAAATATCTTCCGCTATGGATTTAATGCAAGACATTATTGCGCGCGCTAAAGCTGACAAGCAGCGTATTGTTCTTCCCGAAGGTACCGAGGAAAGAACTCTTAAAGCTGCCGACCGATTACTGGCCGACGGTGTAGCAGACATTATCTTAATTGGAAACCCCGCTGAGATCAAGGAGTTGGCGGCAGGTTTCGGACTGAACCACATCGGTGAGGCAACTCTTGTCGATCCGAAAAATCACGAGAAGAAAGCCGCGTATGCAGACTTGCTTTTCCAACTTCGCCAAAAGAAGGGTATGACTCCCGAGAAGGCTGCGGTTTTAGTTGAAGATCCTTTGTTCTTGGCTTGCCTGATGATTAAGTCGGGTGACGCTGACGGTGAGATCGCCGGCGCTGAGAATACGACGGGTAATGTATTGCGTCCTGCTTTGCAAATTATCAAGACGGCTCCGGGCATGAAGTGTGTTTCCGGTGCGTTCCTTATGTTCACGAAGACTCCTCAATATGGGGATGATGGTATTTTGGTATTTGCCGATTGTGCGGTTATGCCGAATCCGAACGCGGAAGAGTTGGCTAGCATCGCTGTAGCTACCGCCGCTACGGCTCGTAATATCGTAGGCGTTGAGCCTCGTGTGGCTATGTTGAGCTTCTCTACGAAGGGTAGCGCTTCTCACGAGATGGTAGACAAGGTAGTGGAGGCTACTCGCTTGGCTAAGGAGATGGCTCCGGACTTGAAGATCGACGGAGAGTTGCAGGCCGACGCGGCTTTGGTTGAGGCTGTAGGTAGCAAGAAAGCTCCGGGTAGCGAGATCGCCGGTAAAGCGAATGTTTTGGTATTCCCGACTTTGGAGGTGGGTAATATCGCTTATAAGCTGGTTCAACGTTTGGGTGGCGCTGAGGCTGTCGGTCCTATCCTTCAAGGTATGGCCGCTCCGGTGAACGACTTGTCTCGCGGTTGTTCCGTAGACGATATTTATAAGATGGTAGCGATCGCTTGTAATCAATCCATCGGTTTGAGATCCGCAAAATAATAGATAATCCTAACGACTTAATAATATGAAGATTCTAGTATTGAACTGCGGTAGTAGTTCTATCAAATATAAGTTATTCGATATGACCTCCGGTGAGGTTATGGCTCAAGGTGGTATCGAGAAAATCGGTTTGCCGGGCGCGTTCCTGAAATTGACGGATAAGGAGGGCAAGAAGGTGGTTATCGAGAGAGAGATTCCCGGCCATCAACAAGGCATCGAGTTTATCTTGAGCGTATTGACCGACGCAACTTATGGTTGTATCAAGGACTATAAGGAGATCGACGCTGTTGGTCATCGTTTGGTACATGGTGGCGAGGAGTTCGCTTCTAGCGTATTGATCAATCAGGATGTAATCAATAAGGTAATCGAGTGCTCTGATCTGGCTCCGCTTCATAACCCGGCTAACTTGAAGGGTGTTCGGGCGATGGAGGCTTTGATCCCGGGTATTCCTCAAGTAGCGGTGTTTGATACGGCTTTCCACCAGACCATGCCGGATTATGCGTATATGTACGGTTTGCCTTACGAGATGTACAAGAAATATGGCGTACGTCGTTATGGCTTCCACGGAACCAGTCATCGATATGTATCCCGTCGTGCTTGTGAGATCTTAGGTGTTCCTTATGAGGATCAGAAGATTATCACGGCTCACGTAGGTAACGGTGGTTCTATTACCGCCATCAAGAATGGTAAGAGCGTGGATACTTCCATGGGCTTGACTCCGGTTGAGGGTCTGTTGATGGGTACTCGTTGCGGCGACGTGGATGCGGGTGCTTTGTCTTTCATCATGGATAAGGAAGGCATGGATGGTGCCGGCCTTTCCGACTTGATCAATAAGAGAAGTGGTGTTGCCGGTCTTTCCGGTATCTCTTCCGATATGCGTGAGATCGAGGCTGCCGTAGCTGCCGGAAATCCGCGTGCGATCATGACCTTGAACGTATATAACTACCGCATCAAGAAATATATCGGCGCTTATGCCGCCGCTATGGGTGGTTGCGATATCTTGGTTTGGACCGGTGGTGTCGGTGAGAACCAATGGGCGACCCGTCGTGCGGTTTGCGAGAACATGGAATACATGGGCATGAAGATCGATGTTGAGAAGAACGAGGGCATGCGTGGCGAGGAGATGGTAATCAGCACTCCGGACAGTAAGGTGACTATCATCGTCGTTCCTACGGATGAGGAATTCATGATCGCTGCCGATACCTTGGAGATCTTAGATAAAAAGTAACCAGTAACGTTTCATATAATTTTAGCTAATCCTCGCAGCTTACAAAACACGGGATTAGTGTTTAGATCGCCCCGACACCGGTTGGGGCGATCTTTTTTATGCGAATATCGGATTATTCGTTACTTTTGCGGAATTACATATTAAATATATACAAAACATGGCTCAATACAAACGTATCTTATTAAAATTAAGCGGTGAGTCGCTGATGGGTGGTAAACAATATGGGATCGATGAGGTTCGCTTGAATGAATATGCGGCACAGATCAAGGAGATCGCCGAGATGGGTGTACAGATCGGTATCGTGATCGGTGGCGGTAATATTTTCCGCGGGTTGAGCGGCGCTTCCAAAGGTTTCGATCGGGTAAAAGGAGACCAGATGGGGATGCTGGCAACGGTGATCAATAGCTTGGCGCTTAGCTCCGCTTTGGTCGCTCAAGGTGTGAAGGCGAAGGTACTGACGGCTATCCGTATGGAACCGATCGGCGAGTTCTATAATAAATGGCGTGCGATCGAGTTGCTGGAACAAGGCAACGTGGTAATCATGTCTGGCGGTACGGGTAATCCGTTCTTTACTACGGATACCGGATCTTCCTTGAGAGGCATCGAGATCGAGGCGGATGTCATGCTGAAAGGTACCCGTGTGGACGGTATTTACACCGCTGATCCGGAGAAAGATCCTACGGCTACCAAGTTCTCCGATATTACGTATGATGAGATCTATACCCGGGGCCTGAAGGTAATGGACTTGACCGCTACCACGATGTGTAAAGAGAACAACCTCCCGATCATCGTATTCGATATGGACACCAACGGCAACTTGAAGAAAGTGATGAGCGGAGAGAATATCGGGACACTGGTGCATAATTAGTGCCATTAACCGATGACATGGCAGTGCCATGCTGATGGCATAGTTGTGCCACTGGTTATGGCACAGCTATGCCATCCGTATGGCACTGTCGTGCCACAGGCATGGCAAGGTTGTGCCAGCCCTGTGGCAAATACGTTAGACCTTTATTCTTGTATATGAAGCATCCCTTTTTACTAGTATGGTTAACCTTGATCGTATTGTGTGGTTGTACGAGCTCGGGGAAACAGAAGAGGCACGTTATTGGCCTCTCCCAATGTATGTTGGACGATGCTTGGCGGGAAGCTATGATTAACGATATGCGTATCGAAGCCTCTAACTATGATGATGTGGAAATTATTATAAAGGACGCGCAAAACAATAACGAGACACAAATACAACAAATACGAGACTTGATCCGCCAAAAGGTGGATGTCTTGATCATCTCCCCCTATCAATCCGAGCCGATCACGGCAGTTGCCGAGGAAGCGTACCGTGCCGGAATCCCGACGATCATTACAGATCGCAAGGTAAATACCGATCAATACACCTCTTTTGTCGGGGCGAACAATTATGAGATCGGACTAGCGGCAGGCAATTACGCCGCCCATTATCTTCCCCCGAACGCTATTATCTTAGAGATATGGGGACTCACGCAAACCTCCCCGGCGCAAGAGCGACATAAAGGTTTTGTCGATGCCTTGCGAGAAAGGGAGGATCTTTCTTTCCGTAAGATAGAAGGACAATGGTTGGTCGATACGGCCCGGATGGAGCTTCGGAAGTTAGAGCATCCCGAGCAGATAGATTTCGTTTACGCCCATAACGACATGATGGCCATAGCCGCCCGGGAATACTTTATAGCATGGGATTCCATCCGAGGACGGGATTTGCGGATTATCGGCGTGGATGCTGTGGCGGGTGCCGGTCTGGAAGCCGTGGAAGATGGACGGATCAACGCCTCTTTCCTCTATCCGACAGGAGGGGAGCAAGTGATTCGCACGGCTATGCGTATCATTCAGGGGGAGCCGGTGGATAAGTTTATCCCTCTTCGTACGGCTCCGGTAGATCATCAGTCTGCCCGCACCTTATTGTTGCAAGCGGACCAACTCCAGAAATATAAGCAACGTATCGAGGCGCAGCGTTCCCGCATCGACGGTTTGTCCGACCGGTTTTATTTCCTGCGAAACTCTTTAGGGGTGATCTCCTTATTGATGATCGGTTTTATTGCCCTTTCCATTTACGCCTTTTACATAAACCGGAAGATGAGGCAGGCGAATCGTAAGCTAATCTCCTTGAACGCGGAGATGAAAGAGGTGACGGCGCAGAAACTCCAATTCTTTACGAATGTCTCCCACGAGGTACGTACGCCCTTGACCTTGATTCTCGCCCCTTTGGATCGCTTGATTGTCTCGTTGCGGGAATCTCCTTACGCCTCGGATCTAGGACTGATCCAGAAGAACGCCAACCGTTTGTTGCGTGTGATCAACCAAATATTGGATTTCCGGAAGGTGGAAGGCAAGCAAGAGAAACTAGCGGTACGGGAAATCGATTTGGTTCCTTTCGTTGGCGAGATCAAATCTTATTTTGACAGTATGGCCTCGGTACGTGTGATCTCCTATACGTTCACTTCTTCGATAAAACAATGTACGCTATGGATCGACCCGGACTTATTGGAGAGAGTATTTTTCAATCTTCTCTCGAACGCTTTTAAGTTTACGCCGGAGGGAGGTAGCGTGCGAATAGAGCTGACGGAAGAGGGAGATCGGGTCTTTATACAGGTTATCGATACGGGAAGTGGTATCCAACCCGCTAACCTTCCGCATCTGTTTGACCGTTTCTATACGGAGGATCGGTCGATGGGAACCGGGATCGGATTGCATTTGGTAAAGGAGTATATACATATGCACGGAGGGGAGATCCGTGTGGAGAGCGAGCCGGGGCAAAGAACTACCTTTACCGTTTGCCTACGGAAAGGAAAGGCGCATTTCGAGGATAGCGACCTGATGGAAACGTCCGTATCCCATCAAGCCTACGAAGCCTCCCGGTTGGACGACTCGGAAACCAAGGAGATGCTTTCCAAGACCTATCCTTATACGATACTGATCACCGAGGATGACGATGAGGTCCGCTGCTTTTTGGAACGTGAGCTTAGCCTTCATTTCAAGATCCGGACGGCCGCGAACGGGAAAGATGCCTTGCGGGTATTGGAAGAGGAGGAGATATCATTGGTAGTAAGCGATGTGATGATGCCGGAGATGAATGGTTTCGAACTTTGCCGGACGATCAAGTCGCAACTTCCCTTTAGCCATATCCCGGTGATCTTATTGACCGCCTTGACCGATGAGCGTCAACGGATTTTCGGAATAACCGGCGGGGCGGACGATTATATACAGAAGCCTTTCCATACGGATTACGTGAAGATCAAGATTATCCACCTATTGCAAGAACGCCAGAAGTTACGGGAACGTTTGTTGGAGAAGCTGCGGGATAATAAGCTCCTTCTGTCCGAGCCGGAAAAGGTGGAGAGTATCGATGATACCTTCTTGCGTAAGTTCGCGGAACAGATCGAGGCGGTTTATGCGGACCCCGAATATAATGTGGAGAAACTAAGCGAGACCTTGGGATTATCCCGGGGGCACCTTCACCGGAAGATCAAGGAGCTGACCGGAACCGCACCCGTCGAGTTCTTGCGTACCTATCGCTTGAATAAGGCGACCCAGTTGTTGAGGCAGAACGCGTATACGGTGAGTGAGGTCGCTTACCGAACCGGTTTCTCCTCGCCCGCTTACTTCTCTAAATGTTTCAAGGCGGTCTACGGGGTTACGCCTACCGAGTATCAATAACATTTGTACGATCTTTATCACAAATGTCATATCTCCCCATCTTTAGGGGATAAGTGCTTTTCTATCCGGAAGAATCCTATTAATTTTGGCGGAGAATCAAACTGTATTATCCTTTAATCCGTTCGTTTATGAAACAACAAACAAAGAGACTTCTTAAGAGTTTATGTATGGCTGTCGGTGTCGTTTTATTAAGTGCTGTCGATCCGTTGGCCGGATATGCGACAGAACGTACTATAGATATAAAGCATCTGGGCGAAGGACAAAGCATTGTCCGTGTGGATGCGCAAGCCAAGTATTTGTTGCTTCCGGTCGAGGAGTCCTCGCCGGAATCCAAGTTATATATGATTGTCGATAATGACGTGGTACGGACTTTCAATGTTCGTTTGGCGGTGAATAAGGTGGATTATTTCGTTCCGGTAGATCTCTCGGGGTATGCGGATAAGCATATCTCCTTCAACTTCCAGCTTGCCCCGGAATCGGCTCTTTGCTGGAAAGAGATGAAGCTATCCGATCAGTTTGATTCGTCTAACCGGGAGAAATTCCGTCCGGCCTATCATTTCTCGCCGGCTTGGGGATGGATGAATGATCCGAACGGCATGGTATACAAGGATGGTGAGTATCATTTGTTCTATCAATACAATCCGTATGGCTCGATGTGGGGGAATATGCACTGGGGGCATGCGATCAGCAAGGACTTGATTCATTGGGAGCATCAACCGGTGGCGATCGCTCCGGATGCCTTGGGTACGATCTTCAGCGGTAGCTGTGTGGTGGATAAGGATAATACCGCCGGTTTTGGCGTTGGCGCTATCGTGGCTTTCTATACCTCGGCCAGCGACCGGCAAGTGCAGAGTATGGCCTATAGCTTGGACAACGGCCGGACGTTCAAGAAATATGACCGGAATCCGATCCTTACTTCTACGCAACGTGATTTCCGTGACCCGAAAGTTTTCTGGCATAAGGAATCCAATAAATGGATCATGGTACTCGCCGTAGGGCAGGAGATGCAACTCTATTCTTCTCCCAATTTGAAGGACTGGACGTATGAGAGCAGTTTCGGGGAAGGACAAGGAGCGCATGCGGGCGTTTGGGAATGCCCGGACTTGATCGAGCTTCCGGTAAAGGGTACGGAATTGAAGAAGTGGGTCTTGATCTGTAATATCAATCCCGGCGGTCCGTTTGGCGGCTCCGCTACCCAATATTTCGTAGGTACGTTCGATGGGAAACAGTTCGTGAATGAATCTCCGGCCTTGACCAAATGGATGGATTACGGCAAGGATCATTACGCTACGGTAACTTGGAGTAACGCTCCGGAGGACCGGAAGATCGCCTTGGCTTGGATGAGCAATTGGGAGTATGCGAATAACGTGCCGACCTCGCAATACCGGAGTGCGAACTCGGTTCCTCGCGACTTGGCTCTTTATACGAAAAACGGGCAGACGTACTTGAGCAGCACCCCGTCTCCCGAGGTGTTGAAGTTGAGAGGGAAAGCCCAGAAGAAAGGTTCCTTCAAGGTAGACCGTTCCCATGAGGTCAATCCGATACTTTCCGATCATACGGGAACCTATGAGATCGAGATCAAGTTTAAGAATAACGGAGCCGATATCATGAGCTTCCAGTTGTTTAACTCGAAAGGCGAGGAAGTGGAGATGTATTATAATCTTCTGGATAATACGTTCACGATGGATCGCCGTAACAGCGGGGCTACGGATTTTAGCAAGACATTCGCCACGGCTACCTCGGCCCCGATCTCCGCCGCTAAGGAATATACCTTACGCTTGTTGGTAGACAATTGTAGCATAGAGGCCTTCGACGGGAATGGAGAGTTTGTCATGACCAACCTAGTCTTCCCGGAAGAGCCGTATAATCGCATTAGTTTCAATGCGAAGGGAGGAGCGTTTACGGTTACGTCATTAACCATTTATCCCTTCAAATAATTAAAAACAAAATATATCATGGAAAAGAGTAAACCTGTAGTAGTAGGCATTGGTGAATTATTGTGGGATGTTTTCCCGGAAGTGAAGAAAGCCGGTGGAGCGCCGATTAATTTTGTGTATCACGCTACCCAATTAGGAGCGGGAGGTTACGCGATCAGTGCCGTGGGCAACGACGTGTTCGGAACCGAGATTATTCAGGAATTGGATAAGAACGGTATCGATAGTAATTATATCAGTACGGTGGAATATCCGACCGGAAGCGTGATGGTAGAGCTAAAGAACGGCATCCCTTCCTATACGATCATCGAAGGTGTGGCATGGGATCATATCCCTCTTACCCAAGCGTCTATCGATTTGATGAAACGTGCGGACGCCGTATGCTTCGGAACATTGGCGCAACGTGCCGCGGAATCTCGTGAGACGCTTCGTACCTTACTTTCTTATATGCCTAGTCATGCCTTGCGCTTTTTCGATATCAATATCCGTCAGCATTTCTATTCGAAGGAGCTGATCGAATCGTTGCTCGAATTGGCGAACGTATTCAAGATCAATGATGAGGAATTGGAAATGCTTCGCCCGATGTTTGGTCTGGAAGGCACGATAGAGGATATGTGTCGCTGGTTCATGAAGAAATATGGTTTGCGCTATTTGATACTTACGGCCGGGGCGGAGTATAGTACGATCTTTTCCGAGGAGGAGGTCTCTACGATTCCTACCCCGAAGGTACAGGTGGTAGATACGGTAGGCGCCGGCGATTCTTTCTCCGGGGCGTTTATCTCTTCGATCTTAACCGGGAAACCTTTACGTGAGGCGCATGAGAAAGCGGTAAAAGTAGCCGCTTATGTTTGTACGCAGAGTGGCGCATGGCCTGCTTACCCTAAAGATTTATAAGCCATGAGCGAGAAGACTTCATCCTTGAAATTGATTCCCGTGATGTTGGCGTTCTTCGCCATGGGATTCGTGGACTTAGTGGGTATCGCCTCTAATTACCTGAAAGCGGATTTAGGCCTGAGTGATTCGGAGGCGAATATCTTCCCGTCGCTCGTGTTCTTCTGGTTCTTGATCTTCTCCGTCCCGACGGGGATGTTGATGAACCGTATCGGGCGGAAGAAGACCGTGCTATTGAGCTTGATCGTGACCTTCCTTTCGCTGGTGATCCCGATCTTCGACGACGCCTATATGGTCATGTTGATATCCTTCTCCCTGCTGGGTATCGGTAACGCTTTGATGCAGACCTCCTTGAACCCGTTATTGTCGAATATCGTAAGCGGGGATAAGCTAGCTAGTTCCTTGACGTTTGGCCAGTTCGTGAAGGCGATCGCCTCTTTCTTGGCTCCTTATATCGCCATGTGGGGCGCTACCCAAGCGATACCGTCGATGGGACTCGGTTGGCGTGTCCTTTTCCCGGTCTATATGGTGATCGCCGTGATCGCTATCCTGCTATTGGGAACTACCTCTATCCGTGAGACCAAAGAGGAGGGGCGGCCCTCTACCTTTGGCGAATGTCTGGCTTTGCTGGGCAAGCCTTTTATCCTGCTTTGCTTTATCGGTATCATGTGCCATGTGGGGATCGATGTGGGGACGAATACGACCGCCCCGAAGATCTTGATGGAACGTCTGGGTATGACTTTGGCTGATGCCGGTTTCGCCACGAGCCTCTATTTCATCTTCCGTACGGCGGGGTGCTTCTCCGGGGCTTTCATCTTGCGGAAGGTCTCTCCGAAAGGATTCTTTGCCTTTAGTGTTTTCTTGATGTTATTGGCGATGACCGGTCTGCTGTTCTTCCATTCGAAAGAGATCATCTATGCTTGTATCGCCTTGATCGGCTTTGGAAACTCGAACGTCTTCTCTATTATTTTCGCCCAAGCCCTGCTTTCTATGCCGAATAAGCAGAATGAGGTGTCCGGCTTGATGATTATGGGACTGTTTGGCGGCACGATCTTCCCGATCTTTATGGGAGTGGCATCCGATATGTTGGCTTCTCAGGCAGGGGCAATACTGGTGTTGTGCGTGGGTGTAGCCTACTTACTATTCTTTACGCCTAAGTTAAGTAAACAGTGACGGCGATAAGCTTTTATACGGTACTATAAATCTTTTGTTAGGGAGTATTTTAATTATATGTTTGCGAAGTTGGAAATCTTTATTACTTTTGTTAATTAAAAGATTCGCAAACAAAAAACGTATATTTATGATAGATACGAAACAATTGATCAAAGCAGGGGAAGAGAAGATGACGTTCGCCATTGAGTATCTGGACGAGCAATTGTCTCACATTCGGGCTGGTAAGGCTAATCCGAAAATCCTCGATTGTGTGAAGGTAATGTATTATGGGGCGCCTGTTCCTCTTACTAACGTGGCTACGGTGACGGTTCCGGACGCACGGACTATCATGATCACTCCGTGGGAGAAGAAGATCATCCGCGATATTGAGAAAGGTATTCTGGATTCTGAGTTAGGTATCACGCCGGAGAATAACGGTGAGGTGATCCGCTTAGGTATTCCTCCGTTGACTGAGGAGCGTCGCCGTCAATTGGTGAAACAATGTAAGCAGGAGGCGGAGAATGCGAAGATCAGCGTTCGTAACGCTCGTCGTGACGCTATCGAGGCTTTGAAGAAAAGCATCAAGTCTGATGGGGTTCCCGAGGACGTAGAGAAAGACGCCGAGGCAGAGGTTCAGAAAATCCATGATAAGTTTATCAAAAAGATCGATGAGCTTTACGCCGTTAAAGAAAAAGAAGTAATGACCGTTTAAATAATTGAAAGTTGAAACTTGAGAATTGAGAATTGAGGAACCCCATTGAGTCCTTATTCCAATTCTCAATTTTCAATTCTCAATTTTCAATTCTCATGAGGGGACTGGTAATAAAAAACACAGGTAGTTGGTATACGGTCCGTACGGAAGACGGGCGAGATATAGAGAGTAAGATCAAGGGTAACTTTCGTCTGAAAGACATAAAGAGTACCAATCCGGTCGCGGTAGGAGACCGTGTCGTAATCGATATTAATAAAGAAGGAACCGCTTTTATTACAGAGATCGAGGAGCGTAAGAATTACATCATTCGTCGTGCCTCTAACTTATCGAAGCAATCGCATATTATCGCCGCGAACTTGGATCAGGCGATGCTGATCGTTACAGTGAATTATCCTATAACAACAACGATATTTATCGATCGCTTCTTGGTGACAGCCGAGGCTTATCGTGTCCCCGTTAAATTAGTTTTCAATAAGATTGATCGTTATAATAATGAGGATCAAAGAGCGTTGGAGAATTTAATCGAGTTGTATACCTCGATAGGTTATCCCTGTTCGACGCTATGTGCCCGGACCGAGGAAGGTTTGGATGCCTTGAAAGCGGATCTAAAAGATAAGATTACGCTTTTGTCCGGCCATTCGGGTGTCGGAAAATCCACGATTATCAATAAACTGGTGCCGGGGGTGAATCTCCGTACCGGTGATATCTCCGAATATCATAACAAAGGAATGCATACGACCACCTTTTCTGAGATGATTTCTCTTCCCGGGGGAGGCTATTTGATCGATACTCCGGGTATCAAAGGATTTGGAACGATCGAGATGGCGGACGCTGAGATCTCCCATTATTTCCGGGAGTTGTTTAAATACTCGGAAGAATGCCGTTTCAATAACTGCACGCACCGTCATGAACCGGGCTGCGCCGTCATTCAAGCCGTTAACGATGGGCTAATCAGCGAGTCCCGCTATAAAAGCTATCTAAGCATCTTGGATGATCGCATGGAAAGCAAGTACCGGGAAGAATTCTAACACTTTATTACAACATCAAACGGCCGGCAGGCTCATACCTGTGATTTTCCGGTATAGATCGAGCGCATATACATCGGTCATGCCGGAGATATAATCGAGTACGCATTGTATCTTGCCATATGTAGTAGGTGCGTTTGTGTCGTATTGCTCCGGTATCCGTTGTAAGAGCAGCTTGCTGTAAGCATGCTCTTGGTTCATCACGGCCTCGGTCAAGCTGTCGATCAGATGGCTGAAAATATGATAACCGGCTAATTCAATGTCGAGCACTTCTTTTGCCTTATATATTTTCTTGTATGCTGTAGCCGAGCAATTAGCGTAAGCCTGTTTGGCTTGATCGCATATGTTACTGATTAACGGAGTGCTGTAGGTACCATTGAGAATGCTTTCCTCGTTCTCTAAAAAGACACGGGAACATTCATCCACTAATAGCCCGATAATACAAGAACGCAGATAGGCGATTTGCTCATTGGTATCGTCTACCATATGCATGACCTTGCGGATATGCTCCAGCCGCTCTCCTTCGAAAAATCCCAATAATAGTTGTATGGCCTCTTCGGTGGTCAGGATATGTAGTTTGCAAGCATCTTCTATATCCATAATTTGATAGCAGATATCGTCTGCCGCCTCTACTAAGTAAACTAACGGGTAACGAAGAAATTTGTCCGGGGCTTCCGGGCTATGTCCGATCCCTAGCTCTTGGGCGATTTGCAGATAGCTTCCCTCCTCCGATTGGAAAAAGCCGAATTTCCCTTTCTTTCCTGAATAGATGGATGCGTAAGGATATTTGATGATAGAGGCTAATGTGCTATATGTTAAGGCAAATCCCCCTTTCCTGCGTCCAATGAACTGATGGGTCAGCAACCGCATGGCGTTTGCGTTACCTTCAAAATGGACGAAGTCTTCCCAGCGTCCCCGTTCCTTCCGTACTTTCTCTTCTAGTTTTCGCCCATTCCCTTCGGAGAAGTAAGCGGAGATAGCTCTCTCTCCGGAATGCCCGAATGGAGGGTTTCCCATATCATGGGCAAGGCAAGCGGCTGATACGATGGAACCTATCTCCGGGAAGTTGATACTGCCGTCCGGATATTTTTGCATAAGTCCTTTCGCTACGTTATTACCCAATGAACGTCCTACGCATGATACTTCCAGACTATGTGTAAGTCGGTTATGTACAAAGATACTTCCCGGAAGGGGGAACACCTGTGTCTTGTTTTGTAGTCTTCGAAAAGGGGATGAGAAAATCAAACGGTCATAGTCACGTTGGAAATCAGTTCTCTCATGTTTCCGCTCGTGATACTCTTCCATCCCGAAACGCTTGCCGGATAATAGCTGGGTCCAGTTCATAGTCAATACATTAATATATATATCGCAAATGTAGAGATAATCTGTGCAAATCATTGAATATTTGTGGAAGAAATTAGAGTTAATGGTTAATTTCCTGACTGAGTTGTTTTCGAAGCTTGTAAATAGAGCTGTAATTTTATTCCAAGATGATAGTCAGATAGTGATTGGATGTTATAGGAGGAAGATGATAATGAAGAAAAATTATGTTAATTGAAATTTGTTGTTAGTTTCATTAGAACTAAGTCGTTTTTCATGTTTTGACAGACAAATATATATATAATAACTATACATACAAGTTAAAACGTAACAAAAATCAGTATGTTCCTCACTTTTTCAGGTGTTTGCGATAACACATAGTCAAATTTTCATCATCCCTCAATAAATTAAATATGTTAATTTGATTTAGTTCTAATGATACTACGTTGTTATTATTATTTAAAATAGAACCGTTTGATTTTAAATAGAAAGAGATTTCTGTATGAACATAATAATAACTTTAAACAAAAAAGAGTAAATGCCTATGCACTAAAAAAGAAAGAAAAGAGAGCCCGATCTCTCTAAAAAGAGTATGAAAATTAAAAAAGCACAAATGTAGAATCACTTAAATCAAAAACGATTTTTCATGAGAAAGTCATTTATCTTATTATTGGCGTTTTTTCTGTGTGTTACAGGATATGCACAGAAACTAACGATTAGTGGTGTCGTCATTGACAAGGATCTAAATGAGCCACTAACAGGAGTGAACGTGTTAGTAAAAGGTACGACAACCGGTACCATTACTGACTTTGATGGAAAATATACCTTGGAGGCTGACGCAAACTCTATTTTGGTATTCTCTTATTTAAGTATGAAAACGATTGAGGAGCCTGTAAATGGCCGTACGAAAATCGATGTTACGATGGTTTCAGACGCAGAGGCTTTGGATGAGGTTGTCGTAACGGCGATGGGTATCAAACGTGAATCAAAGACTTTGACTTATTCCGCACAAACGGTAGGCGGTAAGGACTTGAACGAGATTAAGAATGTGAATATGATCAACTCTTTACAAGGAAAGAGCGCTGGTTTGCAGATTACCCCGAACTCTACGGGTGCGGGTGGTTCTTCCAAGATCTTGTTCCGTGGTAATAAATCTATTAGTGGTAATAATCAGCCGTTGATCGTTGTGGATGGTGTTCCTATGATGATGAATGTCTCGGATTCACAGATTGATGGATCTTATGGTGGTGGTCGTGATGGTGGTGATGCCATGTCTACTATCAACCCGGACGATATCGCTCAGATTACCTTGTTGAAAGGTGCTTCCGCCGCTGCTTTGTATGGTGCGGTCGCTGCCAACGGTGCCATTATGGTTACGACTAAGTCATCGCAGTCTGGAAAAGTCGCTATAAATGTATCTAGCAATACGACGGTTGAGACTCCGATGGTGTTACCGAAGTTCCAGAATTCTTATGGCGTAAGTAACCAAGGAACGTTTAGCTGGGGCGATAAGCTTGCTTCTTCTTCTCCAAACTATGCGAAGGATTATTATAATCTTGGCTATACGACCAACAACTCTATCTCGTTGGCTGGTGGTAATGATAATATCTCATCTTATTTTTCTTATGCGAATGTATCTTCTAATGGTATCGTTCCGGAGAATACATATATGAGCCATAACTTGCTAGCGAAGGTTGGCTTTAACCTATGGACAAAACTTCATGTAGACGTGTCTGCTCGTTATAATAATCAGCATATCGAGAACCAGCCGACTGCCGGTTATGTAGGTAATCCTACTTTGGGCGCTTACTTGTTTCCAAGAGGAGAGGACTGGGATTATTATAAGAGTAACTATGAGGTGTACGATGGGACAAGAAATATAAATGTACACAATTGGACAAATACCGCTCAAGAGCAGTTCTCCAATCCATACTGGATGTTGAATCGCCAAAAACCGGTTTCTTATCGTAATCGCTATGAGTTTGGCGGTAGTGTCAAGTATGACATAATGGAAGGTCTTTCCGTTACAGGTCGCCTGCGCTATGAACGTGGTGATGAGACATGGAACTTGAATGAATATGCGTCTAGTACGGCAGGCCGTAACTTGCTGGGTACGATGAAAGACACACGCGTGAATAGCGAGCAGACTTATGGTGACTTGTTGGCCCAATATAATAAGACTTGGGAGGATACTTATTCTTTGTCTGTAACTGCAGGTGGAAGCTACCAAAAGACAAAAAGTTCTTCTTTAGAATTGATCGGTTGGGGTGATTCTCAGTTCTCTGTTAACGATGCGGGCGTGATTACAAGTGGTGCTTACTATCCTAATATCTTCTCTCCGGCTAACTATTATAAATTACAGACTACAAAGACTTTAGCTGAGAAACGTTTGAATTCAGTGTTTGCTACTGCCCAATTTGGTTATAAGGAAGGTCTGTTTATCGATGTTAGTGCCCGTAACGACTGGTCCTCAACATTGGCGTTTACAGATGGTGTTTCATTCTTCTATCCGTCTGTTGGAGCAAGTGTTTTGTTGGATAGATTTATTGATTTCGGCAAGAACGTGGATTTATTCAAGTTACGTGCTTCTTATTCTATTGTAGGTAACGATGTGCCTATCGGTGTGACCAACGAGCGTTATACATTAGGAGATCAAGGAGCGTTGAATCCGCCGGAAAAATCATCTTTCCGTACGTTGAAACCAGAAAAGACAAATTCGTTGGAAGTCGGCTTTGATGGTACATTCTTCCAGAATCGTTTCAACGTAAATTTGACCTATTATAAGACAAATACCAAGAATCAATATTTTGACATCTCCGCTCCATGGGAAACAGGTTTGAAGAGCCGTTATATTAATGCTGGTAATGTACAAAACCAAGGTTTCGAGGTTAGTCTAGGTTGGTATAATCAATTTACAGATAATTTCAGCTGGAGCACGAACTTTAACTTCTCTTACAATAATAACAAGATTATAGAGTTGGCCGACGAGCTTTCCGAGTGGAACCTGACAAGTTATTGTACAGGTGCCAAAGTGCTCTTGAAAGAAGGTGGGCATTTCGGAGACCTTTATGTTCGTGACTTACAACGTGATGATAACGGAAAGCCTATTGTCTCTGATACCGGTGCCCCTGTATTAGCGGGATCCGATAATAAAGATCTTGTTTATGCGGGCGATATGAATGCGAAAGTGAACATGGGTTGGACAAATACCTTCCACTATAAAGATTTCACGTTGTCATTCTTAATCGATGCGAAGGTTGGTGGTAAGGTCTTGTCGATGACTGAGGCTACCATGGATGGTTGGGGCGTTTCCGAACGTTCTGGTTTGGCTCGTGACGCAGGTTTTGTAGAGGTCGATGGAGTACAATTTGATCCGCAATTGTATTATTCAACTACCGGTGGTACAAGCTACAACTCTAATATCTTGACTTCCCAGTACGTATATGACGCAACTAATGTTCGTTTGCGTGAGTTATCATTTGGTTATACCTTCCGCAACTTGTTTGGCGCAGGTAAAAACTTGACCGCTTCTATCATTGGACGTAACTTGTTCTTCTTCTATAAGGATGCTCCGATGGATCCGGATGTAGCTGCTGGAACGGGTAATGGCTGGCAGGGTATCGATATGTTTGCGTTGCCGACAACCCGTAGCTTTGGTTTGAACTTAAAACTTAATTTCTAAATCTTACAGGTATTACTTATGAAACTAAATAGAATTCTAAAATATGCGGCTGTATCAGCTTTAGCTTTTAGCACAGGATTAACAACCGTGAGCTGTACAGACGATTTTGAGACATTGAATACCGATCAGTATGAGGTAGACCCGAACACTCTTCCTTTCTCTGCGCAGTTTAAAGAACCGCTGTCTTATGTATATGCTCCGCAACAGAACTTGTTCCAGTACTGCTTTAGTTTGAACGTAGACTTGTTTAGTGGTTATTTCATGACACCACATAATTTCAATGGTTCCGGTAACGTGGATTATGCGTTGAATCGTAGTTTTTGTGGAGGTATGTACGAGAATGTTTATTTGCACATATTCAATAATACACGTCGTTTGATCGCCTCTTGTGACGAACAAGGATTGACAGACTATGCGGGAATGATGCGTGTTGTTCAGGCTTATGCGGTCCAGATGTTGACGGATGTTTACGGCCCGGTAGCTTATACGTCTTGCATCGAAGATCCGACAAATGGTGCTTCGTTCTCTTATGATACACAGCAGAGCATTTATAACTCCATTTTCGAATTGTTAGATAAAGCGCTTCAAGATTTCCAGAGTCCGAAATCCACATTGGAGGAGAGACAGTCATTCGACTATTGGTGTAATGGCGATTTGGATATGTGGATTCAAGTAGCCAATCAATTAAAGCTACGTGCAGCCTTGCGTATCGTGAAGGCCGACCCGACTTTAGCTAAACAAAAAGCTGAAGAGGCTGCCAAGGGCGCTATCTTAAAGCAGGATGTATTGATCAATAAGAGTTTGAGTAATGAGCAAACTCGTATGTTCGAATGGGGAGATAGTGGCATGAACGCTAACTTAACCACGATACTGGAAGGATTCCAAGATCCTCGCTTACCGCTGTATATGACGAAGAACCAAGCTGATGTTGAATGTGAGGATGGGAAGACGATCGATTCCGGTACTCAATATTTAGGTATTCGCGGCGGCTGTGACTTGCCTGCTAAACCGAATCAATGGGGTAACTTCTCGAAGATCGTTTGTTCTTATACAACAGCTTTACCGGTAATGATGGCAGCCGAAGGTTATTTCTTGCGTGCGGAAGGTGCGTTGCGTGGTTGGAGTAACATGGGAGGTACGGCGAAGGAACTGTATGAACAAGGTATCCGTGTTTCTATTAAGAATCAGTTGGCTTATAAGGGAAGTCTGGCCGGAGTAAGCTCAATTTCAGAAACAGAGATCGATGCTTATATCAGTGGCACGACAACACAAAAGGACTTCGTCGACCCGGTTAATGGTCAAAACAGCATCAAGGCTCAGAATGATATTACGGTTAAGTGGGATGAGAGCGCAACTAATGAGAAGAAATTACAACGTATCATTACACAGAAATGGATTGCGAACTTCCCGTTGTCTTGCGAGGCTTGGGCGGAATTTCGTCGTACAGGTTATCCGAAATTATTCCCGAACCGCGTGAATAAGAGTAATGGGGATATTGATACGAATGAACAGGTTCGTCGTTTATTGTATTCCGATAATGAGGATAATACGAATACCGTGGAATATCAAAAAGGTATCGAGCTGCTGAACCAAGAGAATACGGGTTCGATCTCCGGTGATAAAGGTGGTACTCATGTATGGTGGGATAAAGCTGGTGCAGGTAATTTCTAATCGGCATTAATAGGTTTTATTGTTAAATAATATGTAATGAAAGGGCTTCTTCGAGTTTGCGAAGAGGCCCTTCTGAATTTTGTAGTACTTTAGAAGGATAAATCTAAGATTATATGATGAACAGATGTATTTATTTATTTTGTTGGCTTTGTCTGGCTTGCTGGTTAAAGCCCTTATCAGCAGAGGAGCAAGCCTTGTTGGCGATCCCGGAGCCGGGAGAGAAAACCTTGATTCACTCAGATTGGTATGCCCGGAAAGCGAATGAAGTGAAAATGGATGGGAACCGGTTGAGTGCGGCGCCTTTGGATAAAACAGGATGGTTACCAGCCCGTGTGCCGGGCACGGTATTGACTACACTTTTGGAGAACCATATGTATCCGGCTCCCGAGTTCGGCTTGAATAACAATCTGATACCCGATATACATGAGGTCGGCAATGATTTCTATACTTATTGGTTTACTCGTCAGTTTACTATCAATAATTTACCAGAGGGACGTAATGTCTGGTTAAATTTCCGGGGCATTAATTATAAGGCGGAAATCTTTTTAAATGGTAAGCGGATCAATCGAAATACCCATGAGGGCATGTTCTTGAGGAAGACTTTTAATATAACCCCTTATCTTCGTACGGATGCCCCCAATGTATTAGCGGTATTGGTTTATCCACCTACACATGCCGGAAATCCGAATGGCGGACAAGGTGGTGATGGGCAGATCGCCCGGAATAATACGATGCAATATACGCCGGGTTGGGACTGGATACAACCGGTACGTGACCGGAATACGGGTATTTGGGATGAGGTCTCTATTACGACAACCGGGCCGGTATGCCTCTCTTCTCCTTATGTCGTGACCAAGGTACCCGGCGTACGTGATCCGGAAACGAAAACTCAAAGGGAGGCTTTTGTGAATACCTCTGTCGAGCTAGAGAATACCGGGAGCACTTCCTTAAAGGGGCTATTGGTTTGTGAGACGAACGGAACCCGCTTAACCCAGCCGGTTACTTTATCGCCATTCGAGAAGAAAACGGTATCCTTGAATCCTTTAGCGGTAAAGAATCCTCGTTTATGGTGGCCTAACGGTATCGGTGAGCAGCCTTTATATGATATGAACCTCTCTTTTGAGATCGGGAATCAAGTGAGTGACCGTGAACGGTTGCGTTACGGTATCCGAGAGATTACTTCCGATAAATGCCCGGATAACGGGGGACGCCGTTTCTTCGTGAACGGACAGAAAATATACGTCACGGGTGGTAACTATATTAATTCCGATTGGCTGCTTCGTCTTTCTCCGGAACGTTATCGGGATGAGGTACGTTTCCATGCGGAAATGAATCTGCGTATGATCCGTGTATGGGGAGGTGCGTTGGTGGAACGGCCGGAATTCTATAACGCCTGTGATGAGTTCGGTATCTTAGTCTTTCAAGATCTGTGGGGCAGTGGTGATTGCAATGGCGCTTGGGAGGACCCGACCAAGATGGATTCCCGAGAGCGTCGTTGGGAATATCCTGATAATCACGATTTATTTATCGCCTCCGTGGAAGATCAAGTGAAAATGATCCGTAACCATCCGAGTCTTTGTTTCTGGTGTGGGGCGAATGAATGGCCTTTAGCGAAAGATATCGATCAATGTTTGAGAAAGGAGGTTTTCCCCCGGTTAGATCCGGAGCGTCTTTTCGTGAGTTTCTCTACAGATACGTTGTTTACCCGGAATTATTTGGGGGATAATGGGGATGGTCCTTACGGTATACAAGAGCCGGAATGGTTCTTTAGCTTCCGTTCGCATCCGTTTAATCCGGAAGCCGGATCGGTTGGTTCCCCGGAGGTCGAGAGTATGCGGGAGATGATGACGGAACAGGATTTGGCCGGTTTCCCAAGGAAAGGTTTTACTCGTAATTATACGTGGCGCTATCATAAGGATCTGGGCTATGGCGATCATCTGGAGCGATATGGGGAGGTGAAAGATATCGAGACCTATTGTAAGTATGCCCAAGTCGTGAATTATGACCAATATCGTAGTTTTATGGAAGGCTGGGCCTCTCATATGTGGGATTGGTATACGGGTATCTTGATCTGGAAAACCCAGAATCCATGGACATCCTTGCGGGGGCAAATGTATGATTGGTCTCTCGATGTAAATGCTTCCTTGTACGGAACCCGGAAAGGCTGTGAACCTTTACATGCCTATTATAACCCGGTAACCCGTAAGGCGGGATTGTTGAATACGACCCTGAAAGATTATACGGATTTATCGATTATAGCCCGTATTTATAATCTGGAAGGCAAACTGCTTTGGGAGAAAGAGACGAGAGCGAGCTCCAAGGCGAATACGGTACAGGAATTATTGGATATCCCCGTTCCGGAAGGGATCCAAGGCGCTTATTTCTTACGGCTGGCTTTGAATGCGGACGTTCCCAATATTTATTGGCTGACAACCGAGCCGAAAGACTACACCAGCTTATCTCAACTTCCGAAGTCAAGACCGGATATCAAGACCGAGATCAAGAAGGAAGGCTCGAATTTCGTAGGTACAGTCCGTCTGAGCGCTGATTCGCAGATCTCGTTCTTCAACCGTATCAAGGTCTTTGATAAGGAGACAGGCAAACGAATCTTACCGGTACATTATTCGGATAACTATATTACGCTAATGCCGGGTGACCAACAAGAAATAAGCTTGGAGTTCCCTGCTAATCTGCCGGAGGAGCGAATACAAATCGTGGTGGATAGCTACAATTCTCCTTTGCCTTGACGTACGATCTCGAAATTATCCGTCGTGCAATCTATAACCGTAGAGGCTTCCAATCCTCCGAAACCGCCATCGATTACGATATCCACTTGATGCTCGTATTTCTCGTGTATCAATTCCGGATCTGTCGTATATTCGATCACCTCATCCTCGTCACGGATGGACATGGTTAGGATTGGATTTCCCAAGGATTGTACCAATGTACGGGTAATGTTATTGTCCGGTACACGGATTCCGACTTCTTTCCGGTTCTTGTAAATCTTTGGAAGCTCGCTGCTGGTGGGTAAGATAAAGGTGAAAGGACCGGGCAGATGTTTCTTCATCAGTTTGAAAGCGGCGTTGCTTACCTTGGCGTATTCACTAAGATTAGACAGGTCGTAGCAGATGATAGACAGGTTGCTTTTCTGTGGATTAACTCCTTTCATCTGACATATTTTCTCTACCGCACGCACGTTTAACGCATCGCAACCGATCGCGTAAACCGTGTCGGTAGGATAAACGACAAGGCCGCCGTCCTGCAGGACTTTGACGACCTTGTCTATTTCTTTTTGATTCGGATTCTCCGGATAGATTCTCACTAACATATTAGCCGTAGATAATGTGTCCGTTCTCGTCTGTATATTCCTCTAATCCTTTACTATATTGGTTCATGGCCCGGAGGCTCATACCCATGCTTGAGAAACCACCATCGTGGTATAGGTTCTGCATCGTTACCTTGCGGGTAAAGTCGGAGAACATCATTACGCAATAGTCCGCGCATTCGTCAGCGTTGGCGTTACCCAGTGGACTCATTTTGTTAGAAAAGTCCATCAAGTGTTCCATTCCCTTCACGCCACTACCTGCGGTTGTCATTGTCGGGGATTGGGAGATCGTGTTCACACGTACGCCTTTCTCACGGCCATAGATGTAACCGAAACTACGGGCGATAGATTCCAACAGGCTCTTAGCGTCCGCCATATCGTTGTATCCGAAGAACGTGCGCTGGGCGGCCACATAACTTAATGCCACTACGGAACCATTCTCGGCGATAGCGTCTTGTTTCTTAGCTACCTGTAGCATCTTGTGGAAAGAAATAGCGGAGATATCCAACGTCTTTTCCAGCATTCCATAGTCCAGATCATCGTACGTACGTTTCTTGCGTACGTTCGGACTCATACCGATAGAATGTAAAACGAAATCTATTTTACCACCTAATATTTCCACTGACTTCGCAAATACGGTCTCCAGATCCTCTACGCTGGTTGCGTCCGCCGGGATTACCTGCGCATTCAACTTCTCCGCCAAAGCATCTACCTGACCCATACGAACAGCGATAGGCGTATTGCTTAACGTGATAGTCGCACCTTCCTCTACGGCTCTTTCTGCCACTTTCCAGGCGATAGACATATCGTTCAGAGCACCGAAGATAATGCCTCTCTTGCCTTTCAATAAATTATGACTCATACCTCTTGTTTATTAATTACGGCACAAACATACACAAAATGTGCAACATACGCAAATGAATATCATAGCCTGACATTTGAATATGTGCCTTGATATTAAAACAAGGTAGAGCCATTCTTTGTTGGCGGCTACTTCTTATTCCCGGAAATAAACCCTCTTT
This sequence comes from Parabacteroides sp. Y3-G-102, assembly GCF_023656845.1. NCBI lineage: Bacteria > Pseudomonadati > Bacteroidota > Bacteroidia > Bacteroidales > Tannerellaceae > Parabacteroides > Parabacteroides sp. Y3-G-102. The sequence continues at coordinate 80,657 of NZ_JAMOKU010000016.1, forward strand.
ACCCGAGGCGAGATAGAGGTTAATATCTCATAAGGGATTGTTTTCAGTTTATCCGAAAGTTCGCTCACCGGTAGTTCGTCGCCGAAAATAATTACGGCGTCGCCTTCTTGCGCATGCGTGTCGGTGACGTCGATCATGCAAGCGTCCATGCAGATGTTGCCGATAATCGGACAGCGTTGTCCATTGATCAAGACTTCCCCACCTCCGTTGCTGAAGTGGCGATCCAGTCCGTCGGCGTATCCGATCGGGATGATAGCGATCCGGGAATCACGTTTCACATAACTCATACGGCTATAACCGATCGAATCCCCTGCGGGTACGTTTTGTATTTGTAAGATCGTTGTCTTCAAGGTGCTGACATTCCGTAAGCCTTTTTGTCCGGATGCGCTTACTCCATATAAACCGATACCTAAACGTACCATATCCATTTGATAAGCGGCGAAACGCTCGATTCCCGCAGAGTTTAGGATATGTTTGATTACCTTATACTCTAACCCGCTTTCTAGTTCCCCTGCGGCTTTGGTGAATTTATCCAATTGTTGATGGGTAAAATCATCGAAGACGTACGAGTCGCTTCCGGCTAAATGAGAGAAGACCGAACGGGCGATAACCCCGGATTGCGCTATCAAGCGTTCACAGATCGCCGGGACATCCTCCGGTTGAAACCCTAGGCGATGCATGCCGGTATCGATCTTGATATGGATAGGGTAAGAGGTGATCCCTCTGCGCTCGGTCTCCCGGATCATGGCATCCAATAGGCGGAAGCTATAGACTTCCGGTTCCAGATGGTTCTCGAACAAGACATTGAAACTGCTGAATTCCGGATTCATGACGATAATGGGGATCGAGATGCCTTCTTTACGCAATTCGGCTCCCTCGTCGGCTACCGCCACGGCCAGATAGTCGCAACGATGTTCTTGAAGGGTCTTCGCCAACTCGTAAGAGCCGGCTCCATAACCAAAAGCTTTTACCATACAAACCATCTTAGTCTCCGGCTTTAGCTTGGAACGATACTGATTGAAGTTGTGTACGATCGCGTCCAGATTTACCTCTAGGATCGTCTCATGCACTTTCTTCTCCAACAACTCGGAGATCTGCTCGAAATGGAAATGGCGGGAACCTTTAATCAAGATCAACTCATCCTTGAATTTCTTGAAGGAAGGAGACTTGATAAATTCCTCGGTGGTTGTGTAAAACTCCTTCTCGATCTCGAAGACGGAAGCATATTCCTTTAAGTCGCGGCCGATACCGATGATACGATCTATCTTCTTACGGCGAACCAAATCGGCGACCTTCTTATATAGAGATTTCGGCAAGGTACCCGATTGAAGGATATCGGAGAGGATTAAAGTGCTCTTTAATTGCTTGCCTACCCGGCGGCTTTGTTGGAAATCGAGCGCGATATCCAAGGAGTTGATATCCGAGTTATAGGTATCATTTATCAACAGGCAATTGTTGATACCTTGCTTTACGTCCAATCGCATAGCCACCGGCTCAAGATGCAAGAATTTTGTTACGTCGTTTACGCTGGTGGGTTTTAGGTAAAGCATAACCGCCATACAATGGATCACGTTCTCGATAGAAGCGTCGTCCGTGAACGGAATGGTAACGACCCGGTTGAAGCCCAGTAAAGTACAGTGAATGATCGTCTCAAACTCTTTCTTATCGATAGACTCGATAAACAAAGGAGCCTCGGAGTCCGTACGGCTCCATGCGATCGCTTTATGGGAAAGGCAAGCCGATTCGATACAATTGGCGATAAATAAATCATCCCCATCATAAATAATGGCTTCGCAATCATTGAAAAGCGTCAGCTTCTCCATACATTTCTGATTGGAGGAGAGGAAATTCTCTTGATGAGCCTCCCCGATATTCGTGATGATACCGATCGTGGGGGCGATAATGGGTTGCAGGCGTTCCATCTCGTCCGGTTGTGAGATACCGGCCTCGAAGATGCCCAGTGTATTTTTCTCGCTCATCTGCCATACCGAGAGAGGAACCCCCAACTGGGAGTTGTAGCTCCGGGGCGAACGTACGATGTTGAACTCGTTATGCAGCAGTTGATAGAGGAATTCCTTTACGATCGTCTTTCCGTTGCTACCGGTGATACCGATCACGGGGATGTTGAATTGCTTCCTGTGGTGAGTCGCCAGCTTTTGTAAAGCTCGTAACGTATCTTTTACGATCAGGAAGTTCGCGTCCTTCATGCTCTCGAACTCCGGTAGCATATCGCTTACCACGAAGTTGCGAACACGAAGTTTATAGAGTTCCTGTATATATCTATGTCCGTCGTTCGTCTTGGTTTTCAAGGCGAAGAAGAGGCTTTGTTCCGGGAAGGAGAGACGACGGCTGTCAGTCAACAACAAACTGACCGTATCGTCAAGCAATTGGTTTGTTTTAGCACCGATAACTCTTGCTATTTCTTTAATTGCGTATTCCATTCTTTTATTTTAGTTTAGACTTTACTATTTCGATCTCTTTTCTGATATCAAAGGAAGGAATTTTCTCGCTAATTCGTTCCATCTTTAACAAAGTTTGAAGGATAAACCGCTTATAGGCCTCGCTATCCGGTTGAAAGGGCTTATGGTTAATAGCTTTTTGAATATCACCCCATTCTTTAAGGATTGCCGAAGTGTCTGTGGATAAGAAATTTTCGATAAAACGTTGCCAAATATAATCAATGGCCAATGGGGAGGGATGGAGCATATCGTCCGCATAGAAACGATAATCCCGGAGCTCGTCCATAAGGATCTCATAAGCGGGGAAGTAGGCGATTCGGTCGGGATAATCTTTCTGTAAGGCGTCCGTGGCTAGCAATAGGGTAGCTTTGCTGAGTTGGTTCTCGTGCGCCCCGTCTTTCCAGTGGCGGATCGGACTTACGGTAAATAAGATTTTCAAGGCGGGATTTTGTTCCCAAAGGGCTAGTAACAGAGGTTTCCAGTCCTCGACGATCTCTTGCGTGGATAATCGTTGCCGGTCGAACATCTTTTCCGGTAGCTTATGGCAATTCGACACGATTCGCCCGTCGCTCTTGAGGCGGTAGACGAAAGCGGTTCCCAACGTGATTACCAACCGGGTCGCTTTTCGCAGGAAATCGGAGGATTCGGATAAGCGGCTGTTTATATGGCCTAGGCATTCTTCTTCCGAGGGAGCGGAGAAACGGCTATGATGGGTAAAACTATGGTATATGCCCTCATGCTGGAATAAATCGCCGGGAGTGAAATACTCCGGGCGTAGCAGCATCCGCAATCCTTCCGCTACGGAAGCCGGGTTATACAGAGTACCGAATGGGTTTATATCTACGGAGAATTTATTCTCTTCCAGTTTCCGCCCGATATTCTCGGCGAAGCAGGAGCCCATCATCACGACCCGGTCCTCATACGAGAAAGAGAATCGTGCTTTCGGCAACAGGATTCGGGTATAAAGTTCCATATTTACTTTTTCGCGAAAGTAGATATATGTTTACGGAAATGCAAATAAGGAAGGTGTTTTAGGGGAATAATGTAACAATGCCCATTGTAAGGTTGTTAGGATGGGCAGTATAAGGAGCTTACGATGGGCATTGTCGCGACCTTATAATGCCTATTGGCGGAAGGTCGGGAGTGATACTATAAAAGAACGGCGGTAACTTGTTGAATGTTACCGCCGTTGGTCGTAGCCTTTGCCGGGGCTACGCTTCATCTCCCATCGTTGCCATATATTCTTTCCATAAGGAGTCTATGTCGTAATCATTGCCGAGCGCATATTTCACGCCACCATCGAACGACCAAGGAATAACCTCTAATGTGCTTCGGTTGAACTTCCGCAGGAAATCCGGGCTCTTGGTTTGCGTAAGCCATGCGAGGAAGAAGCCTGTCGTGCGGTAACCATCCATATAATGGCCGCCTTTGGGACGATCTTCCAAGGTAAAACCGCCGTTCAGGTATCTTACGGCATCCGCCACACCTTCTATCATAGCCCAGAAAGTCTTATTAGTCCCATAGCTGCCTATGCCTTGAGGCTCCAATTGGAAACCATGTGTCAGCTCATGGTATAATACGCCACGGGTCTCGTAATCCACTTTCGCGGTGTCGTTATTGGCAAAACTTTTCTCGATCCATTTCGTGCTGTATACGATACTGATGGAAGGGGGCGCTCCGTCTTTCGCAGATACCCCGTCGTATTCCTTTAATGTATAGTGGATCTCCTCGATGCCCGGGATACTATCTTCCGGAGTGAAATAAAGCGTCTCTACGACCTTGCGGGCGTGCTTGGTAATATAAGCTTCCGGATCAGGGATAACGGCGGCATAGATCGCCGAGCCCTTAGCCTCGGGGGAAAGATTCTCGAAATCAATCTTTCCGATGTAATAATTATCCCAAGGAGTAGGGGTGGCTTCCGCTACGGTAGCCGCCTGTTCCTTTTTGCCGGAGCAAGCGATGCAAGTCCACAGCAGGAAAGCACCGCTGATTAATTGTTTATATCTCATAAGTCTCGTCTGTTTTTAGGTGAAAATAGGCTAATCTGTCAGTGAATAAGGACGATCCTCTCCGTTGAACAATCGCTTTTTGTTCGGGCTGGAAGTCATCTCGAAAGTGAGCGTTCCACCGTTCATGATGTCATCCTGCGTGATGTATCCTTTGGTATAGGGTTTCCCGTTTAGCTTTACCGCTTTTACATAACGGTTCTTGTCGCTGACTTTATCGGCTTTTACCTCGAAAGTCTTACCATTCTCCAAGCGAACCTTCATATAGGGAAGGTAGGGAGCGCCTAATACGTATTGATCCGTACCTGGGCAAACCGGATAGAATCCCATGGCGGAAAGGATATACCAAGCGGACATCTGGCCGCAGTCGTCGTTACCGCAAAGGCCGTCGATATTGTTGCGATACATCTTATTCATGATCTCACGTTGCCAGTATTGGGTTTTCCAAGGCTGGCTGGTCCATGCGTATAAGAAAGGGATGTGATGGCTAGGCTCGTTGCCGTGTACATAGCCGCCTAGTAATCCTTCCTTGGTCACGTCTTCGGTATGGGCGAAGAACTCATCGGGCAGGTGCATATCGAACAAGGAATCCAGTTTTTGCGTAAATGAGCGGTCGCCTCCCATCAGCTTGATCATGCCGTTCACGTCTTGCGGTACATAGAAAGAATAATTCAAGGCATTTCCCTCTATAAACCCTTCGCCGTGCGTACTCAGCAGGCTGAAGTCTTCCTTGAAGTTTCCATTCGTATAACGAGGACGGGCATAGCCGATCGAGGTATCGAATACATTCGCATAATTGGACGCACGTTTTTTATAGGTATCGGCCACGGATCGGTTTCCCGCTAATAAAGCTGTATTATAGATGGTCCAATCATCATAAGCATACTCCAAAGTCAAGGAGCCTGCGCTACCGTTGCGATCTAAAGGAACATAACCTAATTCCATAAACTCTTTGGTTCCCTCATAATACGGAATCGTAGAACTGCTGATCATCGCTTTTAACGCGGCGTCTTTATCAATCGGTAATCCTTTGGCGATAGCATCCGCCAAGACAGAGACGGAATGATAACCGATCATGCACCAGTTCTCGTTTGCCATATGGCTCCAGATCGGCAAGGCATGATGAACGCTTTGCTCGCAATGTTTCAACATGGATTTGGCGATATCCGTGTTGACTTGTCGGTTGATGATATTGAACAGGGGATGTAGGGCACGATACGTATCCCATACGGAGAATACGGTATAGTTCGTGAATCCGTCCGCTTGATGGATATTATGGTCGAGTCCGCGGTATTGACCGTCAACGTCTGTGTATACGCAAGGATTGATCATCGTGTGATACAAGGAGGTGTAAAGCATAGCCAATTGGTCATCGCTTCCTTTCGCGTCGATGACGGAGAGCGCCTTATTCCAAGTATCGGAGGCTTTGGCGGCTAATTGGTTGAAGTCCGCACCGGAAGCCTCGGCACGTAGATTTTTTAAGGCTCCCTCGGTGCTGACTCCGGAAAGGGCGACTTTCACTTCCAACTCATCAGACATTTTCGGATCGAAATCAAAATAAGCGACGATCTTACGTCCTCCGATATCCGGGAAGTTCTCTTTCATATTGAACTTGGCATAACCGCCCCGATAATTAACTTTCGCTTTCTCTTCGCATCCGTAATGCGTGATCGGTTTGGAGAAAGACATGGCGAAATAAGTATAGTTGGTACGTGCCCAACCGTTTGTAATACGATAGCCGGTTACCAGCGTATCGTTCTCTACGCGAATATTGGTCCAAAGAACTTTGCCGTCATAGTTATAGATCCCGTGAATCATATCAAGGATAATGCGTTGGTTCTCACTGTTCGTAGGGTATGTGTATTTGTGGATGCCGGCCCGTTGGGTAGTGGTTAGTTGCGCCTTTACGCCATAATCGGCGAGCATCACCTCATAGTATCCGGGACGGGATATCTCGGTGTCATGCGAGAAGCGGGAACGGTAACCGCCATCGGGATTCGTGGCTGTACCGGGATTTAGCTTCAACGTTCCGGTGGTAGGCATAATCAAGATGTCTCCTAGGTCGGAGTGGCCGGTACCGCTGAAGTGGGTGTGGCTGAAACCTACGATGCTGCTATCCTTATGTTGATAGCCGGCGCAATACTCGTAGGAGCGAGGTTGGTATTTACCGTCTACGTTGTGCGGTATGGTATCCGTATCCGGACTGAGTTGCACGAGTCCGAAGGGTACGCAAGCGCCCGGGAATGTATGTCCCATTCCATTTGTCCCGATGATCGGGTTTACAAGATCAACTACATTAGTCTGTGCGATCGCTACTGTTGAGCTGGCTGCCAGAAAAAGGCAACACATCGATTTCTTGAGATTTATCATGTCGTATCAATTAGTTAGAAAAGGATGAAACATAAAAGGCCACCTTTGATAGTTCCAAGGATAACCTTTGATAGTGACAAAGGTAACCTTTTATATTTTCAGATCAATAAGTATAGTAGTCCTCTATCATTGTCAAGTGCTAATTTGTTAATAATGGATTTCTACTATACTTAGTTGATATTTAGAACAATGAGTTAGCCTCGTTCGGAGATAAGTTTGCGTTAGCATCCAATTGTCTTTGCGGAATAGGGAAGATATTACGCTTTGGTTCGTTGGATGCAGTCTTGTCCCACCAAGAAGTGGTTACGAACTTGTTGAAACGAACCAAGTCTGTACGGCGGATTCCTTCGAAAGCAAACTCTCTACCTTTTTCGGCCAAGAACTCATCCATGGTCAGAGTAGCGGTCGTATATTTCGCTTTCTCCCAATCCTCTGCCTTGAAAGAACGTTGACGAACGCTGTTGATCATATCTACCACTTCTTGCGTTGCTTTGCCCCCGTTCTTACGCATCAAGGCCTCCGCTTTGTTATAGATAACCTCGGAATAACGGAACATCACCCAGTCGTTGTTCATATCGCCGGTAGTACCCGGTTGGATCTCATACTTGATAGAGCGAGCACCGCTGTTTTCTTCGCCCTCGGTCATGGACTTAATGTAGTTTACGAATACCAAATCCTGCCCATTGTACTCCTCTGAACCTTTCAAAGGCTCTGCGGTCGTGTCGTAGTAGTAATTACCGTTTTCATCTACTTTGCGAGGATATTGCTTACCGATCAAGAAACCCTCAATTTTTCTCAAGTCGTTGTCAGCGAATGAGTCATAAAAGGTAGGTTGCGTCACCAAGCCGTTCCAAGGACCGGATTGCAAATCCCAGCCAGTTTGGTGTGCGTAATGCAACCAACGTTGATACCAGCCCATTCCTTTGGCATATACTTCATCATACACGATTGACCAGATAATCTCGGTAGATCGCTTGTCGTTATCCGCACGGAAAGTGTCGTTCCACTTCTTATCCAATGCGAAACCTCCCTTAGCTAATTCATCGCAAGCAGCGATACAATCATCCCAGCGTGCTTGTCCAGTATAAATTTCCGCATTCAAATAGAGACGAGCCAGTAATGCGTAAGCCCCCCATTTGGATACACGTCCGTAGGTCTCTGTTTTACTCTCTGACAAAGAAGGAATACTCTCGTTTAACTCTTTTTCGATCCAAGCGAATAACTCTGCGCGAGATTTGGAGGAAGGATTGATTTCACCGATTTTCTCGCAAATTGGAGCCGTACCGAACATATCCATCACATACCAATAACAGTAAGCGCGATATACACGCATCTCCGATTGTGCTTGTGCTTTAGACATTGGAACTTGGAGTGCTTCAAAATCTATATTCTCTGTATCTGTAAGGAAGTTGTTAGCATATCCGATACCTTCAAATAATTTTTTCCAAGCATCCACTACTTGACCATCCGTAGGAATCCATTGATGGCGGTGTAAGCGAATCCAGTCTCCATTGTCATAGCCGTGGCGACCTTTTTGAGGCCATGCGGCACAGTCGGAAGATAACTCGTTACATGACCAAGGCGATTGGGCTACTTGCATGGTTCCACAGAAGTGCCCCCATGGACGCATCATGGCGGCCATTACCTCGCCTGCATTGTTGTAATAATTTTCAGCGATTACCGAGCTATGTATTTCCTCTGTCAGGTCCGTACAAGAGGTAAATGCGGTAGCTCCCAGCAATAATGAAATTGCGCATATATTTTTTAAAGCTTTCATTGTATTGTCTTAAATCTATTGTTACTTAATTAGAATCCAAAATTAACGCCAAACGTGAAGGTACGGGTGGTGGGATAAGATCCGCGCTTCTCTATACCTGCTTGTAGTCCTGTTACGTTTACGTCAGGGGTTAAACCTGAGTATCCTGTAATAGTCGCAAGATTGGTGACATTACCATAAATACGTAAGTTGCGCACATATTTATTATTTTTGAAGTTGAATGTATAACCTAGTGTCACGTTATCGATCTTCAAGAAGTTCCCTTTCTCTAGATAATAAGAAGAGAACAATGGTTGCTCTGTTACCTTGTTCTTCAAGGCATCCTTATATACGTTTGTGCCAGACTGATCGATATTGACAGTCGTTCCGAAATAAATAGCACCCTCGTTCAATACGTCATAATCAAACATACCGCGCAGGAAGAAGCTGAAGTCAAAGTTCTTATAGGTAAACGTGTTCTGCAAACCAGCCTTGAATTTCGGCAAACCGTTACCGATAAAGGTACGGTCAGCGTCAGACAGACCTTCCTTTCCGTCTATGTCGCGAAGATTCCAAGTTCCGTCCGGGTTGATGCCATCGCATACATAACCGAAGAATGATGCGATCGGCTGTCCTTCTTGTAGGCGGTAAGCCTTGCCCGGGTTGCCCGGAGAGGGCAGGTCATATTGATCCTCGTAAGAAGATTTGTACACGTCGTTAGACAAAGATGTCAATTTATTATTCTCGTATGAGAACGTGAAATTAGCCGTGTAAGAGAAATCCTTAGTCTTTACGACCTCTGCGTTTAATGCTAATTCTATACCTCTATTTCTCATCGTGCCTACGTTGGTGGTGATCGTGTTGTAGATCAAAGATGGCTGTTGGGCATTGTAGCTACTGATCAAGTCGCGAGTCGTACGACTATACCAATCGATCGTACCATTTAGGCGTCCACCTAGCAAGCCGAAGTCGAAACCTACGTTCAAGGATTCATTCTTCTCCCATTTCAAATCTGGATTCGGGTTGATATTCGGACCGTAAGTGGCGGTTAGCCATGAACCGGTGTAAGCGTTCCAAGCTCCAGCGCCTGTACCGTAGGTAGCGAGAGACATATACGGATCGGTAGGCAAACTACCCGTGATACCGAAACCGGCACGGAATTTCAATACGTCGAACACTTCTTGGCTCTCCATGAAGTCCTCACGAGAGATCATCCAGCCTGCGCTGACAGAGGGGAACCAAGCCCATTTGTTGTTCGCTCCGAACTTCGTGGAACCTTCACGGCGGATAGAGGCGCTGGCCATGTATTTACCGTCGTAATTATAGTTGGCGCGGGCGAAGAAGGCGATCAGTTTGCTGGTCTCTTTTTTACTCTTCATCTCGGCCTTACCATCTTTTAGGTAACCGCCGGCTTCTAGGTTATTGGTACCGAATACGTCCGTCAAGAAGTTCTTGTTCTCGGCGCTGAATTGCTCGTATTCAAAATCTTGGTAACTGTATCCCAGCAAACCGGTAATATTGTGTACGCCGTTGATGGAAGTATTGTAGTTTGCTGTCCATTCAGTGGTACGGTTGGTATTCTGATAATATTCTTTTTTGGCGCGTCCGTTTGTACCGTCTTTATGTTGGCTATATTCCTCACGCATACTATAATCGTTAGTTAACGCATCGTTCTTCTCCATAGCGAAGAAAGCGGCGGCTGTCAAACCGGGGATAATCTCATATTGAGCCTTGAAGTTCGCCAATAAATTCTTGAATTCCTTTTTCTTGGTACGCTGGTATATGCGGGCTACCGGGTTGAAATCTTCGTAACCGCTGTAAGTTTCCCAGAAGGAGCCGTCTTCCTTATAAATAGGCATCGTCGGGTTGATACGGATAGCCTGGTATAATATGCCGTAATTAGGGATATCTCCTACCTTATCCACATCATCGGAAACTGCGTCCACTTTCACGAAAGAGTTTGCTAGATTGAAAGAAAGCTGTAGTTTATCATCAAACGCACGGTGGTTCACGGCGATAGAGCCATTGATCGTTTCACGGCTGGTGTTACGGATCATACCATCATTCTTTTTGTAATTTAAAGAAGCGCGATAGTTTGTCTTACCATTACCACCGGTAGCGGTCAAGTTGTGTACATGGGTGAAATTACTCTTATTCAATAAAGCGTCGTAATGGTTATCCCGTCCACCAAAGTCGCGGATATTGGCGTTGTTGGTTTCCTTGCCATAAGCGACGAACTCGTCTCCATTTAAGATTTCCGGCCGTTTATAAACCGCCTCGTGCATGATATATCCTGAGTAATCCACTTGAGTAGTTCCGGCTTGCGGACGTCTCGTGGAGACGATGATCACACCGTTATTACCCCGGGTTCCGTAGATAGCGGCTGCGGAACCGTCTTTCAATACGTCGATCGCCTCGATATCCTCGGGTGCGATAGCGTTCAAAGAAGTCATATTACCCGGCATACCGTCAATAATAACGAGAGGCTCATTGCTACCTTTCAGAGATGAGGCACCACGCATCTGTACTTTTACCTCGCCATTCGGGTCGGTGCTACCACGTGATACAGTCAGACCAGCTACACGTCCTTCCACCAATTGCATCGGGTTCACTACCGGTGCCTTGTTAAAGTCGGATGCTTTCACGCTGGTAACGGATGAGGTGATCTCACCTTTCTTTTGGGAACCGTAACCTACGACTACTACCTCGTCTAGTGTCTCAGAGTCTTCAGCTAAGACTATGTTCAATGTTTTTTGCCCGGTATAACGAACTTCTTGGGATTTGAAGCCGATGAAGGAAAATACCAATGTGCTGTTATCCGGCACATCCAAGGTGAAATTTCCGTCAAAGTCCGAAGCTGTTCCGTTCGTGGTTCCTTTCACAACAATACTAACGCCAATCAGAGGTTCACCCTTTTGGTCTTTTACTACACCTTTAATGGTTGAACTTTGCTGTGCGATCTGATGAATCTCCATGTTTCCCATTTCAGGAACAGTAGAATCTTCGGCCGCATAAGAGGACTGAAACATTAAAGATAAACAAAGTAACAAAGAGGTTCGTCCACCTAATAAAGTCAGGCATTTCCTCGTCTTACCTTCACTCTTTTTTTTCATAAAAACATTAAATTAAAAGTTAATAATGTGCTTCCCGAAGGAAGAATACACACAAGCGGTTTGCTTTGTTATTCGACAGCAATATTAATAGGTCTTAACGAATTGAAGAGTGCTTTGAAATACCGAAGAAGTGTCATGAAATGCATATGGCAGATTATGATACTCTTTTGGTTGATTATGACACTATTTAGGAATCAATGATTTATGCCTCTTTTGTGCGGTATTCTTTAGGAGTCATGTTATATTTACGGGCAAACTCCCTATAGAAGTATGATTTGTTAGAAATCCCTACATTATAAATAATTTCCTGAACGCTCATGTTGGTATTTACGAGTAATTGCGCTGCATAGTTTAACCTATAATCCTTTATAAAATCACTCGGCGTCATGGTAGATATTTTCTTGAAACGGCGATATAAGATGCGGGTGTTTATATTCAGTGCGTCCGCTACCAGCTCGGGACCGAGTCCTTCCTTGCTGACATTTTCTTTGATGATAGCGGTTACGGCGTCAAGGAATTCCTTGTCTTCTTGATGTAATAATTGCCCTTCCGTATATTGATAAGCACTTTCCGGAGAATAGAAATACTCTTTTAATTCTCTTTGATTTGTCATCAATCGGTTCACGACGGATAGGAGAACTGTTGGCGAGAAAGGCTTGGTTAGATAGGCATCCGCTCCTATATTAAGTCCTGCCGCTTGCTCTTGGTCTGATATTTTGGCAGATACGATAATAAGCGGGATATGACGGGTATATCTATTTTCCTTGATAAGAGAGATCAATTCCAATCCGTCGATATTAGGCATCATGATATCGGTGATGATAAGGGAGGGAGTGTATTGCTTGAGGAATTCCAGAGCCTCCTCCGCATTATAAGCTTCCTGAACCTGATATTCGGAAGAGAGGGTTTCCGTGATTAGCCAGACGATGTCTTTATGATCGTCGATAACGAGTATCATCGGTTTATCTTCCGTCTCTTTTTGTGCCGTATGTGAGATTTGCGGCTTTTGTATATCCGTGTTTGGGGAAGGAAGCGATACGGGAATATCTTCGTCTATCGTGTCGTCTGAGCTCTCCTCTACGATGCCAAAAGGTAAGGTAACTGTAAATTCAGCATATTGGCCGACCTCACTCTCTATGTCGATTTTACCACCTAAGGATTGTACGAGGCTGTGGCAGATAAATAAGCCGAGGCCATTCCGTGCCGTATTTTGCCTGTTATCGTCGTTATCCATCGTGCCAAGGATACGATATCGGTCGAAAATATTTTGCATGTCTGCCTCCTCGATTCCTTTGCCGGTGTTGTAAACTTTAAGGACGAGGAAGTTCTCCTCCTCATGTAAGGAGATACGAACCGTGCCCCCGTCTTCCGTATACTTAAATGCGTTGGAAATCAGATTTGCTAGGATCTTCTTGAAATAGACGGAATCCGTATTCCAATAAAGCTCTTTGGGAGCATCGATCTTGAATTGGATTTGGTGTTGCTCGGATAGTGGGTAAAACCATTCGAATTGAGTTCGCAAAAGAGAGGATACGGATACTCTTCGGATGTGCGTATGACTGAATCCAGCGTCTTCCGCTTTCCGGAAATCAAGGATTTCTTGGATAAGCCCGTTCAGTTCCTCTACATTTTCCCGGAGGACTGAAGTGTATTTTTCTAATGTCTTGTCTTTTGAGGTGGCGGCATAGGCTTGGATATAATTCTCCACGCCATTGATCAAGGTAAGCGGGGTGCATAGCTCATGCGTAATGTGGGTAAAGAAATTCAGCTTGGACTCGTATAGCTTCTCTTTTTGCTCCTCCTTGATCTTGTCTGCGATCTGCTTCTGTTTCTTTAGTATTTGGTGATGGATACGATAGGTGGCGATGATGAGCAAAACCGTACCGATAAAAAGATACGTGAAAATGGCTAACGAGCTTAGATAAATAGGAGGTAATACCTTGATAGGTAGAGTGTATTCTTTTGCTGACGAATCAATGACATCGTTGCGATAACGGACTTTCAGCAAATATTCCCCGTACGGTAGGTTCCTGAAAGTTACCTTGTTTGTCTTTTGCAATTTTTCCCAAGAGGAATTATAGTTGACCAACTGATACGAATACTCGTAATTCTCCCCGTTGATGTAATCCGGAGCGACGAACGCAATCGTTAACGATTGCACATCAGCCGGAACCGTTACACCGTTCCGGCTGATGTCCTTATATAATGGAAGGATTTGTTTATCCATTTGCAACTCGAAGAAACTTAATTCGGGTTGATAGGTATGCTCCGGCTCCGTTTGTTTATTTACCCAGACTAATCCGTTGATGCCTCCAAAGAATAAACGCTCGGAGTATGGGCATTTCCAATAAGCGTCATCAGAGAATTCCGTGACGCTAAAGTAAGGCTGATGATAATTATGGAAAAAGTTGTTCCGGGGATTATATTTGGTGAGACCTTTATTGGTACTAAGCCAGATACAGCTATCGTTCCCCTCATGGATACCATGGATCATGTCGTTTACGATCCCGTCGCTTTTATCGAATTGGCGTAAACGCATCTTTCCCCCTCTGAATTTAATCCGGGTGAGACCGGAGCTGGCGCCTGCATAAAACGTGGAATCTTCGGTCTGGCATACGGAAAGCACATCTCCAATGGCCGGGTTTCTTAAATTGTTGGTTTGCAGGAATTCATATCCTTGATTGAAAATATTGAAACGAATGACTCCGTAACCGCCACGGCTCCCGAGGAACAGGGTAGAGTCGTTGTCATATACCATCGATTGGATTTCTTTACAGATGTTCTTTCCGTTTTTTAACGGGAAGGTTTGTACCTTCCCGATTGTAGGTACGGCTTTATCTATATGTAAGGTAACCTTTTGCAATCCGTTACCCGTTGTCGCTAGCCATAATGTGGAATCATCTACCTCGCAAATAGAGTGGACATAGCGTAGAGGGGTGGTGTCTTCTCGTTGCGGTATCGTTTTTATTCGTTTCTCTTTATACGAATAATAGGTCAGTCCCGGGCCTTCCGTGCCAATCCAGATACATGGATGGTACTCGCTTTTTTGGAAGCAATACACACGGTTGCTGGATAGGCCGTCGGCGGTGGTAAAATGCGTGATAGCGCTTTGTGGGATCATCTTTTTGTTATGGTAAGTGTCATACGCTTGTATCCGGACAATACCGTCTCCTTTTGTCCCGAGCCAAAGGGATTGATCATCGTCTGTATATAAAGAACGTATGGGGTTCTGTATATTAATCGGTAAATCCTTGAGTAAGATAGAGCCGAAAAGATCGGGTTTGTCATAAAACATCCGTATACCTTGCCCGTCTGTTCCCAACCAGAGAATCTCCTGCCTTTTATCGTTCATTAGGCAAAAGATACCGATGCCCATATTTATCGTGTTTTCCGGTTGGCTTAGGTCTAGAATATTGCCGTTACGGAAAACGATATACACATTGGATTGGAAGGTGCATATCTTGATGATGTTACCATATTGTTTTGTCATTTCAGGCAGATCGAACAGGAATTCTTTCCCCTTTCCGTCTACATGCTGTCGATATAATTTATTGTCGGTATCTACTATGAAAATATGATTATTCTCGTAAAATGCGGATAAGATCGGTTTATTATGGAATTGGCGTTCTTCCGATAGCAAATTAAAAGTAGTATCGGAGAAATCCGGAGTCAACTTTTTCAGTATGCCCGAGGCTAATAATAAATAAAAATGTCCGTCCGTCCCGGCGAATAAGGTACGTACGGTTTGAGGGCCTACTCCTTCTCTCGGCAGGTCCCGGAACCCATCGCTAGATGGGGTGTAGCAAGAGATTCTGTTTTCCTTACAAATAGCGAGCGTGATGCCGGATGAATCGGAGGCCAATAGATCGCATTCCATGTATCCGGGGAAAGACTCGGTGACTTTCCGTTCTTTTAGTGAGAATTTATTGATACCTAAAGAGGTTGATATCCATAAAAAGCCGGGTTCTGCGTCGGATATTTTGTGAATGATATTACTACAAAGAGAGTTTTTGTTATTTAATTCGAAACGATATACATACGTATCTTTTCCGTTGTATAAGTTAAGTCCGTCGTAAGTCCCGATCCACAAATAGCCATCCGGATCTTGATGCATGCAAATAATGGCATTGTTCGACAAATTAATCATATTTGCCTTATGCAAAGATTTAGACGCGAGTGAGATAGGAGATGCGATTAAAGATAGTATTCCTATAAATAAAACGGTAAACAGGATATTTCTCATGTGTTTGATCCAGATTAACTTTTACGTTCTGTAGGCAAAGATAGTGAATAAAATGGAGACTTCGTGCAAAGCATCGCATTACTATCCCGTTTCTTCTTGTATATTTTTAATACCTATTTATAGGGATTTTAGAGGGGTGTCGCAAATGTTACAGGAACATGAGGATAAAAGTTTTACCTTTGCGGCGGTAAAAATGTGGTATTAGATAAGATTGTTTATGAAATTTGAGAATGAGTGCTGGGATCACTTTAAGGGTGAGACCTGGAAAAGAGAGATCAATGTAAGAGATTTTATCCAGAGTAACTATACGCCTTATGAAGGGGATGATTCCTTTTTAGTCGCTTCTTCCGAGAAGACCCGTAAGGTCTGGAACAAGCTGACCGAGATGTTTAAGGTCGAGAGGGAAAAGGGAGTTTATGACGCCGAGACAAAATTACCTCAAGGGATCGATGTATATGGCCCGGGCTATATTGATAAGGAGAATGAGGTTATCGTTGGGTTACAAACCGATGCTCCGCTGAAACGTGGTATCTTCCCGAAGGGCGGTATCCGTATGGTTGAGAATAGCTTGGAAGCTTATGGTTATCATTTGGACCCGATGACGAAAGAGATCTTCACGAAGTACCGTAAAACTCATAACGAAGGCGTTTTCTCCGCATATACGGAAGAGATGATTGCCGCACGTCGTTCGGCTATTATCACCGGTCTGCCCGACGCGTATGGTAGAGGACGTATTATTGGTGACTATCGTCGTGTCGCTTTATATGGTACGGCAATCTTGATCGAGGAGAAAAAGCGTTTCTTGAATCGTTTGGATATCCAAGAGATCACGGAAGAGATCATCCAGAGCCGTGAGGAGATTTCCGAACAGATCAAGGCTTTGAAAGCGTTCGAGAAAATGTGCGCTAGCTATGGCTTTGATGTGACTCGTCCGGCACAAAACGCTCGTGAGGCAGTTCAGTTTGTGTACTTAGCTTATCTGGCGGCGGTAAAAGACCAAGATGGCGCGGCGATGTCTATCGGACGTACTTCTACGTTTTTGGATATTTATATCGAGAAAGACATCCGTGAGGGTAAGTTGACCGAAGAGGAGGCGCAAGAATTGGTAGACCAGCTGATCATCAAGTTGCGTATCGTTCGTTTCTTACGTACGCCGGAATACAATGATTTGTTCTCCGGTGATCCGGTTTGGGTAACAGAGTCCTTGGGCGGCCAAGGAGTGGATGGCCGTTCTTTGGTAACAAGAACTTCCTATCGTTATCTCCATACATTATATAATCTAGGTCCGGCACCAGAACCCAATTTGACGGTTCTGTGGTTTAAGAACGCTCCCGAGAACTGGAAACGTTTCTGTGCCAAGGTCTCTATCGATACGTCGGCTATCCAATATGAGAACGACGATTTGATGCGTCCGGATTATGGAGATGATTATGGTATCGCTTGTTGCGTTTCTCCTATGAAGATCGGTAAGCAGATGCAGTTCTTCGGAGCCCGTGCGAATTTGGCGAAATGTTTATTATATGCGATCAACGGAGGACGGGATGAGCGCAGCGGCGTACAGGTAGCCCCGATGTTCGAGCCGGTTCGCGGCGAGTATCTGGAATACGATGAGGTGATGGCTAAGTATGAGCAAATGATGCGCTGGTTGGCGAAAGTGTATGTGAACGCCTTGAAGATAATCCATTATATGCATGATAAATACGCATATGAGGCATTCGAGATGTCGCTTCACGATGGGGATGTAGAGCGTATCCGTGCGACAGGTATCGCCGGTCTTTCTATCGTTGCCGATTCGTTGGCTGCTATCCGTGATACGAAAGTACGTGTGATCCGTGACGAGCGTGGCTTGGCGGTTGATTTCGAACGTGAGGGCGAATATGTTCCTTTCGGTAATAACGACGATCGTACGGATAGTATCGCTGTAGAGATCACCGAGAAGTTCATGGAATATTTGCGTCAGCACGAGACCTATCGCCATGCGAAACCTACGCAGTCCATCCTTACGATCACCTCTAATGTGGTATATGGTAAGAAGACTGGTACGACACCGGATGGCCGTATCGGTGGAACTCCTTTCGCTCCGGGCGCGAACCCTATGAACGGTCGTGATACGAAAGGTGCTATCGCTGCGCTAGCTTCGGTAGCGAAGCTTCCATTCCAGCATGCGCACGACGGTATCTCTTATACTTTCGCTGTTTCTCCGGCTACGTTGGGAAAGGAGCGTGAAGTGCAGATCAATAATCTGGTTAGCTTATTGGATGGCTATTTTACTCCGGATGGAGGTCAGCATCTGAATGTTAACGTATTTGATAAGGATTTGTTGATCGACGCTATGGAACATCCCGAGAAATATCCGCAACTTACGATCCGTGTATCCGGATATGCGGTAAACTTCGTGAAACTGACTCGTGAACAACAGTTGGATGTTATTTCAAGAACCATTAACCATTCACTGTAAGTGATAAAAGGTAAGATACATTCATTAGAGAGTTTCGGGACCGTAGATGGTCCCGGAATTCGCTTTGTCGTTTTTATGCAGGGCTGCCCGTTGCGTTGCCTGTATTGCCATAACCCGGATACTTGGAACCCGAAAGGGAAGGTGAAATATCAGATGACTCCCGGCGAGCTATTGACGGAAGTCTTACGGTATAAGAGTTTTATCGCCCGTGGGGGGGTGACTGTTACCGGTGGGGAACCTTTATTGCAACCTGAGTTTCTGAAAGAGTTTTTCCGTTTGTGCCAAGAGCAAGGTCTTCACACAGCTTTGGACACATCTGGTTTCGTATGTACCTCAAAAGCTTGGGAAGTCTTGGATTATGCGGACTTAGTGTTATTGGACATCAAAACCTTAAACCCGGATTTACATCCGTTACTGGCGGGTGTCAAGCAGGATAATACGCTTCTGTTCTTGGATGAATTGGAGAGACGTGGCATAGATACTTGGATTCGCCATGTTATTGTCCCCGGATATACGGATAATGACGAGTGGCTGGAGGCGTTAGCTCGGTATGTCAGTTCATATAAAGTGGTTCGCAAAGTGGAATTATTGCCTTATCATACGATGGGAACCTATAAATATGAGCAATTAGGTCTCGATTATCCGTTAAAGGGGGTGGAACCCTTATCAAAAGAACGTTTAGATAATGCGAAAGCGATATTCTCTCGCTACAAACCAGAAAATAACAAGGCCTGATCTCTCGATCAAGCCTTGCGATTATGCAACAGCTAATCAGGGAAAACAATCTAATCCGATTAGCTTTTAAACGATAGTAATAATTTTTTGCCTAGACTAACCTTGACTATTTAATATGTGTTTGTTTTGTTATATGCAACAAATATCTATTTTTGTAAGGAGATAAAAAATGATATAGATCAGAAAATGATGAATAGTATGAAGACACCACAAGAAATAGCCGAAATGATATCCAAACGTTTTTATCCATTACCCGATGCGGATTTGGATTCTCTGGCCTCGATCATAGAATCAAGTAAGGCTGCGAAAGGAGAATTATTGTTGGATAACGGACAAATATCTAAATATTTATATTATGTGGAATCGGGATTATTACGCCAGTTTTACTATAAGAATAAACGTGATATTACCGAGCATTTCTCCTGTGAGGGAAATATCGTTATTTGTATAGCCAGCACATTCCAAAGAGAACCGACGCGTTTATTAATCGAGGCATTGGAACCGACGGTTTATCACCGGATCTCTTTTTCGGAATTTAGCGATTTATTGAAAACATCTTTAGCTATTAATAGATTGTACCAGAAAATACTGGAGTGGGCTTTGATGCTTTCGCAAGAGAAAGCGGACTCTTGGCGTTTTGAGTCGGCAAGAAAACGTTATCTGCGTTTTCAACAGGAATATCCGGAAGCAGCGAAACGTGCTTCTGTCAATCATATCGCCTCGTATTTATTGATGACACCCGAATCTTTGAGCCGGGTGCGGGCGGGAGTGTTGTAGTCTCTACCTACATTCAGGTATTATTGAGGTGAAAATAGCAATTTGTGGTGATTTCACGGTTCAAGTAATCCATCTATATTTGCGTCAGTTTAAAAAACGTAGAAGCAATGAAAATAGAAAAGATTACAGGACGTGAGATCCTAGATTCAAGAGGTAACCCGACAGTAGAGGTTGATATTTTACTAGAGTCCGGCGTTATGGGCCGTGCGTCTGTGCCTTCCGGTGCGTCCACCGGCGAGAACGAGGCTTTGGAGTTGCGTGATGGCGATAAGAAGCGTTATGGTGGTAAAGGCGTATTGAAAGCGGTTGAGAATATCAATACGATTATCGCTCCGGCATTGAAGGGGATGTCTGCCTTGGATCAGATAGGTATCGATCATGCGATGTTGGCTTTGGACGGTACGAAAACTAAATCGAAACTAGGTGCGAACGCTATCCTTGGCGTTTCTTTAGCTGTAGCGAAAGCTGCCGCAAATTATTTGGATATTCCTTTATATAGATATATTGGTGGAACGAATACCTACGTGATGCCTGTTCCGATGATGAATATAATCAATGGCGGTTCGCATAGCGACGCTCCGATCGCTTTCCAAGAGTTTATGATTCGTCCGGTAGGTGCCGCTTCTTTCAAGGAAGGCTTACGTATGGGCGCTGAGGTATTCCATGCGTTGAAAAAGGTATTGCACGATCGTGGGTTAAGTACCGCTGTTGGTGATGAGGGTGGTTTCGCCCCGAATTTGGAAGGTACGGAAGATGCCTTGAACTCAATTATCGCCGCTATCAAGGCGGCTGGTTATGAACCGGGCAAGGATGTGATGATCGGTATGGATTGCGCTTCTTCTGAGTTTTATAAGGATGGAATCTACGATTACACGAAGTTTGAAGGAGAAAAAGGAGTGAAACGTACTTCCGACGAACAAGTGGATTATCTGGAAAAGCTGATCAACGAATACCCGATCGATTCCATTGAGGATGGTATGAGTGAGAATGATTGGGCTGGTTGGAAGAAACTGACAGATCGTATTGGTAACCATTGCCAATTAGTCGGAGATGATTTGTTCGTGACAAATGTAGAGTTCCTTTCAAGGGGTATTAAAGAAGGTTGCGGTAACTCAATCTTGATCAAGGTAAATCAGATCGGTTCCTTGACGGAGACACTGAACGCTATCGAGATGGCTCACCGTCATGGATACACGACCGTTACTTCACACCGTTCCGGTGAGACGGAAGACGCTACGATCGCCGATATCGCTGTCGCTACCAATAGCGGACAGATCAAGACGGGATCATTAAGTCGTTCGGACCGTATGGCTAAATATAACCAGCTGCTTCGTATCGAGGAGGAATTGGGAGACCGTGCCGTATACGGATACAAAAGAATCAATTAAGTATATAAAGTAAATTATAATCGCTAATTATGTAGTAATCCAAAACCCAAGATATTGAAGGGCTTATCCGTGAGGATAGGCCCTTTTTATTGATTGATAAAGTATTATCTATAACCTCATAAAATATATCGATTAGAAAAATTGTTTTAATGAATAAATATGTTATATTTTTGTATCGGAAATAAAAACAAATAGTATTCATTTAAAAATAGGAACAAGTATGGAACCGATTATTAATTCTCAACTTCCGGAGTTTAAAGTACAAGCTTTTCAAAATGGTAATTTCAAGACTGTAACCAACGAGGACGTCTTGGGTAAGTGGGCTATCTTTTTCTTCTACCCGGCCGATTTTACATTTGTTTGTCCAACAGAGTTGGTCGATATGGCTGAGAAGTATGAGCAGTTTAAATCAATGGGAGTAGAAATTTACTCTGTAAGTACAGACTCTCATTTTGTACATAAAGCTTGGCATGACGCTTCCGAGACTATCCGTAAGATCCAATATCCGATGTTGGCGGATCCCACTGGAGCACTGAGTCGTGCGTTTGGTGTGATGATTGAGGAAGAGGGTATGGCATACCGTGGCACTTTCTTGGTAAATCCGGAAGGAAAGATCAAAGTGGCCGAGATTCATGATAACAATATCGGTCGTGACGCTTCCGAGTTACTTCGTAAAGTTGAAGCCGCTCAGTTTGTCGCTTCACATGATGGTGAGGTTTGTCCCGCTAAATGGAAGAAAGGGGAGGCTACCTTGAAACCTAGCATTGACTTGGTAGGGAAAATCTAAATAATTAAGAGTATAGATCGTGTTAGAATCAATATTAAAAGAACAATTAAAAGGTATATTCGCAGGGTTAAATGCGAATTATACCTTTGATATATCGATCTCTCCTGCGCATGAAAGTAGACAGGAATTGTTGGATTTATTAGGTGATGTTGCCTCTTGTTCGGATAAAATATCTATGCAGGTATCTGATGGGGAGGGATTGGAATTCATTTTATTAAAGGATGGAGCGAGAACGGGGATTAAGTTTCGTGGAGTACCTAATGGACACGAGTTTACTTCCTTGCTGTTGGCGATCTTGAATTCAGATGGGAAAGGCAAGAATTTTCCGGACGAGAGTATTTGTAATCGTGTTAAAGCCTTGAATGGCCCGATACATCTGACGACCTATGTCTCTTTGACTTGTACGAATTGCCCGGATGTGGTACAGGCATTAAACGCTATGACGACTTTAAATCCTCAGATCCATCATGAGATGGTAGATGGGGCTATCAATCAGGCGGAAGTTGATGCCTTGAAGATACAAGGCGTCCCCTCTGTCTTTGCGGATGGAAAACTGATCCATGTAGGACGTGGGGAATTCGGTGAATTGTTATCGAAGCTGGAAGCTCAGTATGGAATCAATGAGAGCCTGACAGAGAAGACGGTAAAACGATATGACGTGGTTGTGGTCGGTGGAGGGCCGGCTGGTGCTTCTTCCGCTATTTATTCCGCACGAAAGGGGCTGAGTGTCGCTGTCGTGGCGGAGCGTATCGGCGGGCAGGTGAAGGAGACGGTAGGAATTGAGAATCTGATTTCAGTTCCGGAGACAACAGGTACCCAGTTGGCTGACAATCTGCGCTTGCATATGCGGCAATATCCGATTGACCTGCTGGAGCATCGTCGTATAGAGAAGGTTACGATAGAAGGAAACGAGAAGGTTTTGTCTACGGCTGGAGGTGAGATATTCAAGGCTCCGGCGGTTATTGTCGCTACGGGCGCTAGCTGGCGTAAATTGAATGTACCGGGTGAGACAGAGTATATAGGACGTGGAGTGGCTTTTTGTCCTCATTGCGACGGTCCGTTTTATAAGGGAAAACATGTCGCCGTAGTTGGCGGTGGAAATTCCGGTATCGAGGCGGCTATTGATTTGGCGGGGATCTGTTCGAAAGTAACCGTTTTGGAGTTTATGGATGAGTTAAAAGCGGATCAAGTCTTGCAAGAGAAAGCGAAGAGTTTGCCGAATGTCGAGATCTTTGTTCGTTCACAAACAACCGAGGTGGTTGGAAATGGCGACAAGGTAACCGGTATCCGTACAAAGGATCGTAAGACAGGGGAAGAGCGTGTTATTCATTTAGACGGTATTTTTGTTCAAATCGGCTTAGCCGCTAATAGTGGTGTCTTTAAGGAGATTGTCGAAACAAATCGTCCCGGTGAGATCGTGATTGACGCACATTGCCGGACGAATGTCCCGGGTATTTATGCAGCGGGCGACGTTTCCACCGTACCCTTTAAGCAAATCATTATTTCTATGGGAGAAGGCGCCAAAGCGGCCCTTTCGGCCTTTGAAGATCGGGTACGTGGTGTACTCGGTTGATGAAATACCTACAAATAGGTAATTTTTGAACAGCGTATCTCTTTTATCGGTTATATTACTATATTTGCGATCGAGAGAAAAGAGATGGATAGATTAAGAAAATATCTGAGGATATTACTCCCTGCGCTGTTCATAGCCTATTTGGGATGTATTATCGCGTTTACCCACGTTCATATTGTCAACGGGGTAACGATCGTCCATTCTCACCCGTATCATAAAACGGACGATGGTCGTCCGGACCATGAACATGGCTACGCCAAGTTTCAGTTGCTTCATCAGTTATCTGTCTTGCAGATAACAGGTGCGGCTTTCGTCGCTATTCTGCTGGCGGCTTTTTATTCCTTTATCCGTAACTTATCTTTCGCTCCGGTCTATCCGGACTATATCGTTCCCTTCCGGGGAAGACGTACGCTTCGGGCTCCTCCCATATTCTGATATTGTGAGATTAATAACATTGTATTACTTATCAGAATAAATTAAAATGAATAAATTTTTCATCTTTATACTATGCCTGTGCTGTGCCCTAACGGTAGCTCAGGCCACGGGAGAGGACCGTCTAAACGACTCAGACGCAAATGTTTTCGGACATGTATTGGATAAGAAAACAGGGGAACATCTTCCCTTTATCAACGTATTGTTAAAAGGTACCACGATCGGTACGACCACCGATAACTCGGGACATTATTTCCTGAAGAATCTGCCGGAAGGTAAATTTACGCTAGAATATAAAGCGCTCGGGTATAAGACTATCTCTAAAGAAGTGACCCTAAAGAAAGGAAAAACCTTAGAGATTAATGTAGAACTGGAAGAAGACCAGATCGCCTTGGATGGCGTGGTGGTATCTGCGAATCGTGCGGAAACTTCCCGCCGGTTGGCTCCCACATTAGTGAATGTATTGGATGCGAAGGTTTTTACTACGACCAATGCGGTGAATTTGGCACAGGGACTAAATTTCCAACCGGGTGTACGGGTAGAGACGAATTGCCAGAATTGCGGTTTCCAGCAAGTCCGGATCAATGGATTAGACGGACCTTATACCCAAATACTGATTGATTCACGTCCCATATTCAGCGCTTTATCCGGCGTATATGGGCTTGAGCAAATACCGGCGAATATGATCGAGCGGGTAGAGGTGATGCGAGGAGGGGGATCGGCACTGTTCGGCTCGTCCGCTATCGCCGGGACAATTAATATCATCACGAAGGAGCCCTTGAGAAATTCCGGGGAATTGTCGCATACGTTAACCTCGATCGGTGGGACATCCGCTTTCGATAATAATACGACCCTAAATGCCTCTTTGGTATCGGAAAATGGGAAAGCGGGCTTATATCTTTTTGGCCAGAACCGTCATCGTTCCGGTTTTGATCAGGATGGAGATGGTTTTACGGAGTTGCCTAAATTGAAGAATCAAACGGTTGGTTTCCGTTCGTACCTGAAAACGAGTACTTATAGTAAATTGACATTCGAGTATCATCATATGAATGAATACCGCAGGGGAGGAAATCTGTTGGATCGTCCGCCTCATGAAGCGGATATCGCCGAACAGTTGGAGCATTCGATTGATGGAGGAGGTCTGAAATTCGATCTTTTCTCCAAGGATTACAAACATAAATGGAGTGTTTTCACTTCTGCCCAGAATACAGACCGGGATAGTTATTACGGGACGAACCAAGATCCGAACGCTTACGGCAAGACTACGGACCTGACGGTTATGGCCGGTACGCAATATGCTTATAGTTTTGATAAATTCTTATTTATGCCATCGGATTTGACTGCCGGTTTGGAGTATAGTTTCGATCATTTGAAAGACGAGATGATCGGGTATAATCGCTTTACGAATCAGAAGGTGCATATCGAGAGCGCATTTTTGCAGAATGAGTGGAAAAATAAGCGATGGAGCTTCTTGATTGGCGGTCGTTTGGATAAACATAATATGATGGATCATGTAATATTCAGCCCTCGTGCGAATATCCGTTTTAACCCGACGGAAGATATCAATATCCGGGCTAGTTATTCCTGTGGTTTCCGTGCCCCGCAAGCGTTCGATGAGGATATGCATATCTCGGCGGTCGGCGGAGAGGTCGCTATGATCCAGCGTGCGAAAGATTTATCCGAGGAGAAATCGCAAAGCTTGAGTGCTTCGGTCGATTTTTACCATCGTTTTAAGAATGGTATCCAGTTGAACTTCTTGGTGGAAGGTTTTTACACCAGCTTAAGTGATGTGTTTGTCTTGGAAGATATCGGGAAAGATGAGCAAGGCAATCTGATTAAGGAACGTCGTAACGGTTCCGGGGCGAAAGTGATGGGATTAACCTTGGAAGGAAAGTCGGTGTTAACTTCATGGCTATCTTTGCAAGCGGGCGCTACTTTCCAGCGAAGCCGTTATAAAGAGGCCGAGAAATGGAGCGATGACGAGAATGTGCCAGCCGAGACAAAGATGTTCCGTACGCCGGATATCTATGGTTATTTTACGGCTACTCTCACGCCTTTCAAACGTTTCACGGCTTCCCTGTCGGGAACTTATACGGGAAGTATGTTGGTGCAGCATTTGGCGGGATATATACCATTGGATAAGGCGGTGGAGACTCCGGATTTCTTTGATATGAATATCAAGCTTGCGTATGAGTTCCCGCTTTACAAAGAGCTGAAACTAGAAGTAAATGGGGGCGTGCAGAATCTGTTCAACGCTTACCAATCCGACTTTGACCAAGGTAAGAACCGGGATTCCTCCTATATCTATGGCCCGGCTAGCCCGAGAAGTTATTTTGCCGGTGTAAAGATGAGCTTTTAATCATGTAATGCCCTTTGAAAAAACATGTACGTGTTTCCGAAAAAAGACGTACGTGTTTTTTTGAAGGCAAAATAAATAAAAAGACAGTGTTCCCAAGCGTATGATCGCCCTACGGAAACACTGTCTTTTTTATGGGATAAATCGGGATGTTTTATTTAACGAACGGAGCGGCTTGCAAATAGGCGGCGCTCTTCTCTACGCCCTCGAACTGGGTACGGCCTTTTTTGTCACCTTCCAGTTCCACGTAGTAGCCGAGGATACCGATCTCGTACGCTTTTTTGAATATATTCGGGAAATTCATCATACCGGAATCACCGATGATCCAACGATCCTTGATGTGCAATAACTTAAAACGATTCGGATAATTCTCCATCCATTCCACGGGATCTTGCTGCCCCATAACGGCCCAATATACATCCAACTCGAACATAACCTTATCCGGATCGGTATTTTTCAGGAATAACTCCTCGATATAAGTACCCTTAGGAGATGCCCACGGATTCGGGTTCTGTTCCGGTTTCTCGCCGGCTTTCAATACCCGTTTGAACTCATTGCTGTGATTATGGTAGCCCCATAGGATTCCCGCTTTCTTCGTGATCTCTCCGGCACGGTTGAAGATCTCCGATACTACTTTGGCGTCATCCTCGTTTTCGATACGGGGTAAACTCGGTTGTACCATACAACTAACACCTAGCTCGGCATGAATATCGGTTGCCTTTTTCCAGAACTCGTCGAATTTGGGCATATTCTCTTTCGTATACTCGCGAACGGAAGGGGTAAGATGTGAGCTACTGATTCTCAAACCGGCATCATCCACCATTTTCTTATAATCCTTGGAGGCGATGAATGTCGTATTTTTAGGATTATAATCACCGAATTTACCTGTGTCTTCCCTATATCCGAAAATCTCCAGATCGGTATATCCCGCTTTTGCCAATCGGTTCAATCCGTTAGGCATATCTTGCAGTAACTCCTGTCCGAGCGAATAGGTTTGCAACCCCATCTTTTTCCCGGCGGTTGCCGAGGATATCGCATCCGTGGCGGGTATGGATCTGGTGGGATTTGAAGCCATTACTTTTTGGCTGGCTATGCCCCCTAAAGTAAGTAATGAAATGTTTCTCAAAAATGTTCTTCTGTCTGTCATGGTGATAAAGAATTAAAATTAAACATCTGTTTCTCGCAAATATAGTTAACCTTTTTGAAGTTTATTAAGAAAATGTCTCTCAAAAACTTGCGATTGGGTTTAAATAGATTTAAAATTTGACATAACTCAATTTTACGAACTTACTCCATACATCCAATTACCTGAATAAGGGGATTGTTTGGTATACCTCCGTGGATTTTTAATGTGATCCTTAATTCCGCAACACTATTATAAAATATTTTTTTTAAGTACCTGAGCAACAAAAAGTTGCTCAGGATTTTGCCATGTCAGAGGATTCACTTAACTTAGTGTTGCAAAAAAATAATCAAACA
>NZ_JAMOKU010000017.1:0-108187 GCF_023656845.1 Parabacteroides sp. Y3-G-102
GTGGGGCAAGGGGATATTGTGGGCAGAAGTGGGTATTTCAGCCTCAATTTATCTGCTAATTCAGTGATGAGAGGACGTTTAGACGCAAGAAGGACGCTGAAGAGCTTAGTTGCGGATTTGAGGATGGTATAACAGCCCATCGTAATGAAACACTTTTTCTATACTACTTCTCGTTTAAACTGATTCTGTCTATTAGTCAACGATCGTCACACGGTGACCGTTGAACACGTTCAATCCGAGTTTATTCATTACATACTTAATAGCAAGCTGTGCCTTTACAGAGTTACCAGCTTGGTCAATAGGAGGAGCGAATGCGGAAATACCGAATTGTCCGGGAAGTACACCCATGACACCACCGCCTACACCAGTTTTTGCGGGAATACCGGAAGTGTACAACCAATCACCGGTGTGTTCATAAAAACCTACGGTAGAGATCATGGAAGTGATCTTCGGAGATAACTCTGCATCGAATACTTGTTTCTTTGTCACAGGATTAAGACCTAAATTTGCGACCGTAGCGGCAGCGACAGATAGTTGCTTAGCCGTGATACCCAAAGAACATTGGCGGGTATACAGATCCAAAGACATATCCGGATCGTCATAAATGCGATTGTAATTCTTTAGCAACCAAGCGATGGAGCGGTTATTGAAGTTCGTTGCGGACTCGGATTTGTAGAGTTCGTCGATCAACTGCGGTGCGCTTCCGCATAAATCCGTGATATTGGCTACGATAGCATCCCACTTCTGTTTGGAATCACCGACAGGCTTCACCATACTACAAGCCGTGATAGCGCCGGCATTTACCAATGGGGTAGAAGGATGGTCGTTTTCCAATAGGATAGCGATGATGGAGTTAAATGGCAATCCGGTAGCGTCGGCACCAATTTTCTCCAATAATTCTTTCGCTCCGTATTGGCGCAGTACCAAGATAGCGGTGTGTACTTTCGATACGGATTCGATACCGAAACGATATTCGGAATCCCCCACCTCGATGGTTTGTCCGTTTAAAAGGCAAATACTGATTCCGAATAGATTTTTATTGATATTCGCCAGATAAGGAATGTAATCGGCATTCTTACCATCCGTATTTGTCTTGTAAAGATCGTAAGCCTGTTGAGCTACTTCCTTTATTTGGGCGATCGTTATTTTTTTGTCCATATATGAATTGGATTAAAGAAGGCGTGTATGAAAACACTGATAGTCCTTTCATGCACGCCTTGATGAATTTTGTTTTTATTTCTTAGCGTTGCTCATTGCGGTGTGAGTAAATACCTTACCCTTAACCGGAACGTTTTTGTCTTGAGCGATGCGAGTAGGAGTCGGATATTCAAGTTTCTCCAATGCCTCTACAGCGTTCTTGATATCACCTAATAACATATCGGCCATATCACGGCTGAAACCTTGACGAACTACGACACGCATAACCACGTAGTTATCCAGCTTCTTCGGTAGTGTATACGCTGGAACCATCCAACCGCTTTGTTGCAATTTATCTTGCAAATCGTAAAGTGTCCATTTGGCGTTCTTAGCGTAATCCGGTTTCATGTACCAAATAAACAATGGATTCACAACCTCGTTGCTGTAATTAACGAATGGGGCCATCTTACCGATTTCTTGGTGGATGTATTTCGTGATTTCCATACTGTTATATTGGATTTGTTTGTAGCCCTCGAATCCGAGACGGATAAACTGATAGTATTGTCCGAGGATTTGTGCGGCAGGACGAGAGAAGTTCAAACCAACCTGAGTGATATTCGCTCCAAGATAGTTTACGCTGAATGCCATTTCTTCCGGCAAATATTTCTTGTCTTTCCAAACAACCCAACCCAATCCCGGGTAAACCAATCCGAATTTATGTCCGGATGTGCTGATAGAAAGAACCCATTTCAAACGGAAGTCCCATTTTGTCTCCGGGCTTAAGAACGGAAGGATAAAACCACCGCTGGCGGCATCTACGTGGATAGGTATATCATAACCGGTCTTGGCATTGTATGCGTCGAGCGCTTTGTCCAAGGCTTCTACGTCATCGTTCAGTCCTGTCCATGTTACACCTTGGATAGGAACGATACAAATCGTGTTCTCGTCACACATCTTAAGCGCTTCTTCCGGATCAAGTGTCGTCTTGTCTAAAGTCAAGGGAACTTCACGCATTTCGATTTGCCATAGCTGGGCGAATTTCTCCCATACGACTTGGAAGCCAGTAGAGATCACGAAATTAGGCTTGTCAGTTGGTTTACCTTGTGCTTGTCTCTTTTTGCGCCAACGTAACCAAGCGGCTACACCACCTAGCATACAAGCCTCTGAAGAACCGATAGCCAAGGCTCCGGTTTTCCATTTTTCTTGCTCGGGAGAATTCCAAAGACTCGCCATGATATTAATACATTTGGCGTTCATAACAGCGATTCTCGGATACTCTGTTTCGTCAATATAGTTGATGTTGATAGCCTCGTTCATCAATTTTGTCGCGTACTCGTCCATATACGTAGTAACGAATGTAGCTAGGTTCAAGCGAGGCTGTGTTTGTGCGAAAGTCTCGTCTTTAACCATTTGATAAGCGATCTCCGGGGTTGTAGGGCCATCAGGAATCTTATCTACTGGAGAGGGTGTCAACATCACTTCTGAGCCAAAAATCGCTGTTTTGGCATCGCCATTTCTGAAATTTGAGTCTTTCATTTTTCTTTAGTTTTTTTGTTAATAAAATGATTTGAGTCAATGGAATACTGCTTCCACTGAGCGTTTATGCCAAAACAGATTATGGATTGGAATGTTTTTTGGATTTACATTATTTGGGGTTTATTAGCGATACAAGTCCAGTCCTCTTGGAAAGAACGAAAATGATGAACTTTCACATAAAATGTTTGTTTTGATTAGATAAAAACGTAAAACTAAATCTTTATGAGAATACAGACAGGCCGGGGCACAATTCCCCTTATAACTCTGGTAGGGATATGGTCTATCTCCGCTTTAAATGCATTACCGGGTTTAGCGGTTTCTCCGATATTAGGGAAACTTTCCGTTATTTTTCCTCATTCTACGGAACTGGATATTCAGATGCTTTCCTCTTTGCCATCGTTATTGATAATTCCATTTATTATATTGTCGGGTAAATTAACGGAGAAAGTAAATGAGATACGTCTATTGCAATTAGGCTTGGTGATCTTTGCCCTAAGTGGTATTCTATACTTACTCTCTAATAAGATGTGGCAGTTGATAGCGGTGAGCGCCTTAATGGGAATCGGATCTGGCTTGATCGTACCCTTATCGACCGGTTTGATTTCTCGTTTCTTTATCGGGAAATACCGGACGAAGCAATTTGGTTTAAGTTCTGCTATTACAAATGTAACGTTGGTATTAGCCACGATCTTAACGGGATATCTGGCGGAGGTGAATTGGCATTTACCGTTTGCCGTTTATCTATTACCCTTGATTTCCATCGTACTTTCCGTATACTTGAAAAGGAGTATGGAGAATGAGCCGGCGATCGTATCGAAATCAGAAGTGAAAGCCCCTGTTGCGGCAGATCCCGTCACGGTTCCGGGTAAATATGGTGTGGATATAAAGCATCTGGTACAAATCATGTGTTTTTATGGATTGGCTACGTATTTAGTGATTATAGTCAGCTTTAACTTACCGTTTTTAATGAAGGAATATAAGTTTACAAGCGGTAATTCCGGATTAATGATTTCATTGTTTTTCTTGGCTATTATGGCTCCCGGTTTTATCTTGAATCAGATCGTTGATTTATTTAAGCAAAAGACAAAATTTGTCAGTCTATTGGCGATCGCTTTAGGGATGGCCTTGATTTTGATATCTCGTACGGAATGGCTAATTGGATTGGGATGTATTTTTATCGGTTTTGGATATGGTGTTATCCAGCCAATCGCTTATGATAAAACGACTCGTACGGCCATTCCTGAGAAAGTTACATTGGCATTAGCTTTCGTGATGGCGATGAATTATTTGGCGATATTACTTTGTCCGTTTATTATCGATTTCTTCCAGTCTATACTCCATGTCAAGAGCCAGCAATTCGCGTTTATTTTTAACCTCTGTATTGCGCTGGTCGCTACGATCTGGGCTTATGTAAAACGAGACTCGTTCCTTTTCAACGATAAAATTTGATTTACGAATATAAAACTAAAAAATGATAGACAGTGAAAAATAAGAAAACAGAAGCTAATATTAGCATGGTGGTCTCAAAAACTTTCAGTGGATTGAATATGAACGCCTTGAAATACTTGCTTCCCTTATGGATGAGCCCGTTGACGGGCGCTTCTTTCCGATGCGTGTTTGCGGCCGTGGCGTTTTGGGTGATCGGCTGGTTTATGAAACCGGAGGTTTCTACGACGAAAGATAAGGTGTGGCTATTCTTACTAGGCGCTATCGGTATCTATGGTTTTATGTTTCTTTATTTAGTGGGGCTTAGCAAGACAACGCCGGTCTCGAGTTCTATTTTCACGAGCTTGCAACCGATCTGGGTATTTTTGATTATGGTATTCTTTTATAAGGAAAAGGCTACTTGGATGAAAATACTCGGTATCTTGATTGGTTTATCTGGGGCCTTGGTTTGCATCTTGACCCAGCAAAGCGACGATTTAGCGGCGGACGCTTTTAATGGAAATATGCTATGTCTGGCTAGCTCCGTGTTTTATGCCGTGTATCTGGTATTAAGCCAGCGGATCTTACAAAAAGTAGGGACGATGACGATGCTTCGATATACATTCACGGGCGCCGCTTTTTCCAGTCTATTGATTTTGCCGATAGAGGGCTTTCATGCTCCTTTATTCTCGGAGCCATTTCATTGGTGGCCTTTTGCCGTATTGATGTTTGTGCTTATTTTCCCTACGGTAATTAGTTATCTGTTGATTCCTATCGGATTGAAGTATTTGAAAACTACGTTGGTGGCTATTTATGGCTATCTGATCTTGATCGTGGCAACGATTACATCCCTATTGATCGGGCAAGACCGTTTCAGTTGGACACAGACGTTCGCCATTATCTGTATTTGCGCCGGGGTTTATCTGGTTGAGATAGCGGAAGGAAAAGAGAAAAAGACAGTCAAGGTTTGACTTATTAAATATGAACTATTAAATTGTAGCGTTATGGATAAAAAACAAGAAAAGAAAATCTGGAACTCTCAACTTGCGATTGAGAATCCGAAGAATGATAGGATCGCTGTTATTTACTCTGTAAAAGTTAGTAGTGTACGAATCCTAGAGAAACCTCGTAATCCGAAAAGAGGGAAGACCCGTTGACAATCATCATCCCCTATTCTATATATAAATATACGAATAGGGGATGACTGTCTATTTATTCTCCACTTCCATGCTCATGATATAATCGTTCATGAAATAGCCGTTTCCTATATGATGGTCCCGTGTGCCTATTTCCCGTAATCCCATATGTCTGTAGAAGCCTATGGCGGGATTGTAACGGTTTACGTATAATTCTATAGTGAAAGGCCCGGTATGTACCTCCTTCAAATAATTAATACCTTGTTCGATGATAAAACGCCCGATTCCCGTGCCATGCATTTCCGGTAGGGAATAGATCTTTTGAAAATTGTACGTGTTTTCACCTGTTTTCTCTATGGATAAATAGCCTGCCGGCATATCGTCCGCCAATATAATAAAATATTGATGATGTAACTCTTCCATTTGTTTAAGAATGTTATCCGGAGCGTACATCATATCGAACATATAATCCAATTGCTCTTTAGAAAGTATCTTTCCATACGTGTTCTCCCAAATGCGTGAGGCAAGATCATGAATAAGAGAACGATCATCAATAGTCGCTTTTCTAATCGTAAACATGTTAATTTTGTATTTTGACTCACAAAGATACAAATAGACGAACAAAAATACAATATAGACGAATGTAAATAGAATTTTACTTGACTAGTGTTATTTTTTAGCTTGATTTCACACTTATTTTGATGTTAATCCGCGAAAAATAATAACTTTGTGGGCGTTTACTATTGAAAAATACAATTCAAATACATAATAGGAAATGGATACAAAGATTCAGGAACTAACAGACAAGATCTACAAGGAAGGTGTAGAGAAGGGGAACGAAGAAGCGGGGCGTATAATCGCCGAGGCCAATGCTCAAAAGGATACGATTCTTAAAGATGCGGAAGCGGAAGCGAAACGTATCGTAGCGGCTGCTGAGAAACAAGCTGCCGAGTTGAAGAAGAATACGGAAGCCGAATTGAAATTGTTCGCCACCCAGTCTGTCGAGGCATTAAAGAGCGAGGTGACAAACCTTATCACTGGTGATATCGCTAGTTCGAATGTGAAAGCGGCGTTGATGGATCCCGCCTATATGCAGAAAGTGATCCTTGAGCTTGTGAAAAGCTGGCCCGCTAATGAGTTCTTGACTATCCAAGCTTCTGATTCCGATGGCTTGAAGGCGTATTTTGAGGCCAATGCCAAAGGCTTGCTAGAGAAAGGGTATAAGATCGAGAAGGTAAGCGGAAAGAAAGCGTCTTTCTCTATTATCCCGGCGGATGGGTCTTATAAAGTGACGTTTGGCGAAGACGAGTTCATCGAGTTCTTTAAAGAGTTCTTGCGTCCGCAATTAGTAGAAATGCTGTTCTGATATGAGTAAGTATTACTACTTAATCTCCGGACTTCCTAACATAGCGTTGGATGATAGTAAACTAGCCTATTCGGTCTGTGAGTTCCGGACGGAAATAGAGGATATGCTATCTTCTAAGGATAAAAAGCTGATTGATTTATTTTATTTGAAATATGATAATATAAATCTGCTGGCTCACGCTAAAAGACCGGACTCCGATCCGGATCAAAGAGGAAGAATAACGTATGATGAGTTCAATACTTTATATAAAGCGTTGAAGGATGAGGAAAAAATTCCCAAAAATGATAATCTCCCGCCTTATTTCGTGGACTTTTTTAAACTGTATCTAGCCGAAGAGGCTAAGGACACCAAAAGTGAGAAAGAATATATATCATGGGAAGACCGCTTGGCTGCGTTATATTATGAATATGCCATGAAATGTGGGAATAAGTTCGTGGCCGATTGGTTCGAGCTTAACTTGAATATCAACAATGTTCTTACTGCGATCACTTGCCGTAAATATGGATTTGATAAGGCCAATTATATCGTGGGGCATAATGAGATAGCGGAAAATATCCGTACGTCGAACGCCCGTGATTTCGGCTTGGGCGATTCCGTGGAATATTTGCCCGAGTTACAACGCATCGCCGAAGAGACCGATCTGATCGTTCGTGAGAAGAAAATCGATCTTTTGAAATGGAAATGGCTGGACGATAATACCTTCTTCAAGACGTTCGACATAGAGAGTGTATTCGCTTATTTATTGAAATTGGAGATGATAGAGCGCTGGGTAACCTTGGATAAGGCGAGAGGCGAGAAGACTTTCCGTGAATTGGTAGGCGCCATGAAGATGGGTAGTGAGAATGCGTTGGAAGAATTTAAAAGAAACAATATAAAATAAATTATGGCTACGAAAGGAATTGTAAAAGGAATCGTATCCAACCTAGTAACCGTAGAGGTGGATGGTCCGGTTTCTCAGAATGAGATCTGTTACATTTCTGTCGGAGGCGTGAAGCTGATGTCGGAAGTAATCAAGGTGATAGGTAAGAATGCCTTTGTACAAGTATTTGAGAGCACACGTGGTATGCGTGTCGGTGACGAGGCTGAATTCCAAGGGCATATGTTGGAAGTTACGCTGGGTCCGGGTATGTTGTCCCGCAACTATGACGGTTTGCAGAATGACTTGGACAAGATGGAAGGTGTATTCTTGAAACGTGGCGATTATACGTTTGCGTTGGACTATGATAAGAAGTGGGACTTCAAGCCTCTGGCTAAAGCGGGCGATACCGTGAGCGCCGGTGATTGGCTGGGAGAGGTGGACGAGAATTTCCAACCTCATAAGATTATGGTCCCCTTTAAGTTCGAGGGATCTTATACTGTGAAATCGGTGGTTCCAGCCGGACAATATACCATCAATGATACGATGGCTGTCCTTACGGACGAAAATGGCACGGACGTAAACGTGACGATGATCCAGAAATGGCCGGTAAAGAAAGCCATCACTTGTTATAAGGAAAAGCCCCGTCCATTCAAATTGCTGGAGACGGGCGTTCGTACGATCGATACCGTGAACCCGATCGTTGAGGGTGGTACCGGATTTATCCCCGGTCCGTTCGGTACGGGTAAGACGGTGCTTCAGCACGCTATCTCTAAACAAGCGGAAGCGGATATCGTGATTATCGCTGCCTGCGGTGAGCGTGCGAATGAAGTAGTGGAGGTCTTTACGGAGTTTCCGGAATTGGTAGACCCGCATACGGGACGTAAATTGATGGAACGTACGATCATTATCGCCAATACATCCAACATGCCGGTAGCCGCTCGTGAGGCATCCGTATATACGGCGATGACCATCGCCGAGTATTATCGCAGCATGGGCTTGAAGGTTCTGTTGATGGCCGACTCTACTTCCCGCTGGGCACAGGCTTTGCGTGAGATGTCCAACCGTTTGGAGGAGTTGCCCGGACCGGATGCCTTCCCGATGGACTTGTCCGCTATCGTGGCGAACTTCTACGCTCGTGCGGGATTCGTCCATTTGAAAAACAACGCTACAGGTTCCGTCACTTTCATCGGTACGGTATCGCCGGCCGGTGGTAACTTGAAGGAGCCGGTGACCGAGAATACGAAGAAGGTGGCCCGTTGTTTCTATGCCTTGGAGCAGGAGCGTGCCGACCGTAAACGTTATCCGGCCGTAAACCCGATCGAGAGTTATTCCAAGTATATCGAGTATCCGGAGTTTCAGGAATACATCGCTAAACATATCTCCCCGGAATGGATCGAGAAAGTAAACGAGATCAAGACCCGTATGTTGCGTGGTAAGGAGATCTCCGAGCAAATCAATATCTTGGGTGATGATGGTGTGCCTGTCGAGTATCACGTTACATTCTGGAAGTCCGAGTTGATCGACTTCGTGATCTTGCAACAGGATGCTTTCGATGCCATCGATGCGGTTACTCCGTTGCAACGTCAGGAATTCATGCTGGATAGAGTCGTAAATGTTTGCCGTTCAGAGTTTAAGTTTGATAACTTCCTTGAGGTTATGGACTACTTTAAGAAGATGATCAACATCTTTAAGCAGATGAACTATTCGGAATATGAGAGTGACCAATTCAAGAAGTTTAATACGGAACTGGATGAACTTTTGAAGGAGAGAATCGAAAATTAAAAGAGTTATGGCAACAAAAGCATTTCAAAAAATATATACGAAGATTACCCAGATCACAAAAGCTACCTGTTCGCTGAAAGCAACGGGAGTTGGGTATGATGAGTTGGCCTCTGTAGACGGAAAGCTGGCTCAGGTGGTAAAGATTATCGGCGACGAGGTGACGTTGCAGGTATTCTCCGGAACGGAAGGTATCCGTACGAATGCCGAGGTGGTATTCATGGGGAAGGCCCCTTCCTTGAAAGTAGGTGACCAGTTAGCCGGACGTTTCTTCAACGCTTATGGTGAGCCTATCGATGGCGGCCCGATCCCCGAGGGACGTGAGGTCGAGATCGGAGGTCCGTCCGTGAACCCGGTACGTCGTAAACAACCCTCTGAATTAATCGCTACGGGTATCGCCGGTATCGACTTGAATAATACCTTGGTAACCGGTCAGAAGATCCCGTTCTTCGCCGACCCCGACCAGCCTTTCAACCAAGTTATGGCGATGGTAGCCTTGCGTGCGAAGTCCGATAAGATTATCTTGGGAGGTATGGGTATGACGAACGACGACTACCTGTTCTTTAAGAATACATTTAGTAACGCCGGTGCCCTAGACCGTATCGTTAGTTTTATCAACACGACCGAGGACCCGTCCGTGGAGCGTATCTTGATCCCGGATATGGCGTTGAGCGCCGCTGAGTATTTCGCCGTGGAGAAGAATGAGAAGGTCTTGGTATTGCTTACCGATATGACCAACTACGCCGATGCCTTGGCGATCGTATCAAACCGTATGGACCAGATCCCGTCTAAGGACTCTATGCCGGGTTCCTTGTATTCGGATTTGGCGAAGATTTACGAGAAAGCCGTTCAATTCCCGGCGGGAGGTTCCATCACGATTATCGCCGTAACGACCTTATCCGGTGGTGATATCACGCATGCCGTACCTGATAATACGGGTTATATCACGGAAGGTCAGTTGTATTTGCGTCGTGATAGCGATGTGGGTAAGGTCATCGTCGATCCGTTCCGAAGCTTGTCTCGTTTGAAACAGCTGGTAACCGGAAAGAAGACCCGTGAGGATCATCCACAGGTAATGAACGCCGCCGTACGTTTGTATGCCGATGCCGCCAACGCTAAGACCAAGCTGGAGAACGGTTTCGACTTGACCGACTACGACAACCGTACCTTGTCTTTCGCCAAGGATTATTCTTCTAAGCTGTTGGCTATCGACGTAAACTTGGATACGACGGAGATGCTGGACGTAGCTTGGGGATTGTTCGCTAGATATTTCAGCCCGGAGGAGGTAAATATCAAACAAGGATTGGTTGATAAGTACTGGAAGTAAATTAAATAAACATGGCAATAAAGTTTCAATATAATAAAACCTCTCTTCAGCAATTGGAAAAGCAACTGAAGATGCGTGAACGCTCCCTGCCTACGATCAAGAGCAAGGAGAGCGCCCTGCGTATCGAGGTGAAGCGGACCAAGGACGAAGTGAATAAATTGGAACTTCAGCTAGAACGAGAGATTCAGAGTTACGAGAATATGGTGGCTTTGTGGAACGAGTTCAATCCGGAGCTGATCTCCGTGAAGGACGTTACGCTCTCCACGAAGAAGATCGCCGGCGTGATCGTCCCGTTATTGGACGAGATCAAGTTCGAGATCGGACATTATAGTCTCTTTAATGCCCCCGCATGGTATACGGATGGTATCGAGTTGCTGAAAAAGCTGGCTCGTACCGGTATCGAGGCGGAGTTCTCGGGCATGAAGCTGGAGTTGTTGGAGCATGCTAGGAAAAAGACCACTCAGAAGGTGAACCTGTTTGAGAAGGTACAGATTCCGGGTTATAAGGATGCGATCCGTAAGGTGAAACGGTTTATGGAAGACGAGGAGAGTCTTTCTAAGTCCTCACAGAAGATCATGAGAGCCAATCAGGAGAAACGTAAGGCAAAAGAAGAAAAAGAGGAGGCCGAGGTATGATAGTAAAGATGAGTAAATATGCCTTTATGGTGTACCATAAGGAGTATGATACGTTCCTTTCTACGCTTCGTGACTTAGGTGTCGTCCATATCAAGGAGACAAACTCCGTGATGGATAACGAGAGGTTGCAAGAGCTTCTGGCTGAGCGTAAACAGATCAATACGCTGATGCGTTACTTTAAGAACCTCCATGCGGCGGAGAAAGACGTTAAGTTTGCCCCGGCCCGTGAGTTGACGAAAGAGGAAGGCTTGAAGTTGGTGCGTAAGATAGAGGAATTGCAAGATAAGAAAGCGCAATTGATCGCTTCCAAGCAATCGATCGAGAAGGATCTGGCTTATATGGAAATATGGGGTGAGTTCAGTTATCAGAATATCAACCGTCTGAAAAGAGCGGGATACGATGTTACGTTCTTTACCTGTCCTACTGCTAAGTACGAGCCGGAATGGGGCGTGCTGTATAACGCCATTCTGATCAATAACTTCCAATCGGTAACGTATTTTATCACGATTACCAAGGAAGGTATCTTGATCGATATAGACGCTGAACGTCCGAAGATGCCGGTTCAAGGATTGGCGAAGTTGCGTGCCCGTCTGGATCAACGTACCAAGGATATCCAGAATGTGGAGGATGAGCTGAAACATCGTGCCGTGGAGGATTATAAAACGTTGGAGGAATTCGATAAGAACCTGCAGGACGAGTTTAATCTTTCTAATGCGTTAGTGCAGACAGACCGGCAAGCGGGTGATAAGCTCATGTTGTTGGAAGGTTGGGTGCCGACGGAAAACGCTCCGGCCTTGGAGCACGAACTGGATAAGCAAGGTTATTTCTTCCAGCAATTAGAGATCGAGGATGGGGATAAGGTGCCTATCAAGTTACGGAATAATAAATTCAGTAAGCTGTACGAGCCTATCACGAAGATGTTCTCCTTGCCTAATTACGGTGAACTTGATCCGACCCCGTTGTTCGCCCCGTTCTTTATGCTGTTCTTCGGACTTTGTTTCGGCGATGGCGGATACGGTTTGTTGGTCATGATCGCTTGTACGATCTTGAAGAAGAAGGTGAACCCGGATTTCAAGCCTTATTTGACCTTGTTCCAGTATTTAGGTTTCGCCGCCTTATTGGTGGGTACTTGTACGGGATCTTTCTTCGGAGTGGCCTTGGCGGATATCCCGGCTTTGTCAAAGATCAAGAACTACTTTGTGAATAGCGACAACTTGATGACATTCTCTATTGTCATCGGTTTGGTACAGATCATATTCGGTAAATGTGTCGCTGCTTACAAGATCAAGATACAGAAAGGAACGAAACACAGTATCGCTCCGTTCGCTTGGGTGTTCGTGATCATATCCTTGGCATTGGCGTTCGGACTTCCGATGTTGAACGTTCACTTGCCGAACGCTGTCGTTATGGTATGTTACGGAATCGCCATCTTGGGTCTGGTTGTCGCTTATTTGTACAATACACCGGGCAAGAACGTATTCTTGAACTTTGGTACCGGACTTTGGAACACGTACAATATGGCCTCCGGATTGCTGGGTGATACGTTATCATACATTCGTTTGTTCGCTATCGGTCTGACCGGTTCCATCTTGGGTGGCGTATTTAATACGTTGGCGGTTACGATGACAGACGGTATGAATATCGTGGCACGTGCGATCTGTATGTTGTTGATCTTGTTAGTGGGTCACTCCATCAATATCGCTCTTTGTACGATCAGCTCCTTGGTACACCCGCTTCGTTTGATCTTCGTGGAATATTACAAGAACGCGGAGTTCGAAGGTGGAGGTAAGGCTTATGAGCCATTCAGAAAAGCATAACAATTAAACGAGAAAATAAAACAATAAAAGAATAATTTAAAAACACATTTTATTATGGAACCAATTTTATTAGCTTATGTAGGTATTGCGTTGATGACAGGTTTAACTTTTATCGGCAGTAGTTATGGTGTTACGATCGCAGGTAATGCGGTGGTAGGTGCGATGAAGAAAAATCCGGATGCTCTGGGTACGTACATCGCTTTAAGTGCGTTGCCTTCTTCACAGGGTTTGTATGGATTCGTGGGCTACTTTATGATGCAGAAGTTCTTGGTCGCTGATATTTCCATGTTGGCCGCTACGGCTGTTTTCGGCGCTGGTTTAGTGTTAGGTTTCGCTGGTTTTTACTCTTCAATCCGCCAAGCTCAAGTTTGTGCGAATGGTATCGCTGGTGTTGGTGCCGGACACAACGTATTCGGTGCTACGATGGTAATGGCCGTATTCCCTGAGTTATACGCTATCTTGGCCTTATTGGTTGTGATCTTGATTGGCGGAACGATTCCTGTCGCCTAATCATTCAAACATCTGGATATAATAAAGGCCGTCCCGGACATTCCCGGGGCGGCTTTTTTGATTGGATCAATGAATAAACTATCTCTTTTAGTTTATTAACTATACGAATTAGTTTTGTAACTAAAAGTTTTAGTTACTTTGTCGCAAACAAGATAAGGTTATGAAACGACTTACGGCGAAAGAAGAAGAAATCATGGGCTGGTTCTGGCAGAAAGGCCCATTGTTCGTGAAGGAGCTACTTGAATATTACGAGGAGCCTAAACCTCATTTCAATACCCTTTCTACGATTGTCCGAGGCTTGGAGGAGAAAGGTTTCCTCGCCCATAAGAATTTCGGGAATAGCTATCAATATTATGCGGTCTTAACAGAAAAGGAGTATAGCAACGGCACGCTGAAAAATGTGATCGCTAAGTATTTCAATAATTCTTATCTGGGGGTTGTCTCTACGCTGATCAAGGAAGAGGATATCTCTGTGGATGATCTGCGAAAACTAATAGATGATGTAGAACAAGGGAATCGTAAATAAGAACGAATATGGGAATCTTCTTTGTATATATCCTTAAATCATCCGTGTGCTTGACGATATTTTATCTGTTTTATAAGCTATTGTTGAGCCGTGATACCTTCCATCGTTTCAACCGGATCGCTTTATTAAGCTTGATCATGCTTTCGGTTATCATCCCATTTTGTGAGATTACTTTGGAGGAAGCGACGGCCATTCAGCGTCCGGTCATGGATTTGGAGAATTTGCTAGCGGCGGTTTCCATGAGAACGTCGGCGGAATCCGCTAGCCAACCTGTATGGTTACGAGTTATGGTGATAGCCTATATAATTGGAGGGATATTAACGCTTTGTCAATTCGCATATTCATTTTATGCCTTGTTTCGGTTGATGAGACAAGGTACACCGAAGCTGGTGGACGGAATCCATCTGATTCTTACGGACCAACCAGTCGTCCCGTTCAGTTGGATGCGAACGATCGTAATAAGCCGGAAGGATTTTGAGGAAAGTGGGATAGAGATCATGACGCATGAGATGGCGCATATAAAAGCCCGTCATTCCATTGATCTGCTGATCTCCGAGATTTGTATCCTGTTCCATTGGTTCAACCCATCTGTCTGGTTGTTGAGGCAGGAATTACAAAATATCCATGAATACGAGGCCGACGAGAGCGTATTAAATCAAGGCGTCGACGCAAAAAGATATCAATTATTATTAATCAAAAAAGCTGTTGGTGCACAGCGCTTCACTTCTATGGCCAACAGCTTTAATCACAGTTCACTTAAAAAGCGAATAGCTATGATGTTAAAAAAAAAATCAAGTCCATGGGCACGGTTGAAGTATCTGTATGTACTCCCGTTGGCAGCCTTAACGGTGGTAGCCTTTGCCCGTCCGGAAATCTCTCACGAATTGGAGAAGATTTCGAGTGTCAAAATTAGCGAAATTATTCCGGTTCAGGAAAAAAAAGAGCCTAAAAGAAATGTAGAGGTTGAGACCCTCGCGAGGGATTCGGTCGTTTCTGAAAAAGATATGCAAGCGATACAGGAAAAGGTCTCGGCCGTGATGGAGAAATACCAGCCGGAGATTGACAAGGCGGTCGAAAAGGCTGTGAAAGCGGCGAATATCGACGAGATCGTTTCTGCGGAAATGGCGAAACACCAAGTTGAGATCGACAAGGCTGTGCAAGCGGCGATAGAGGCAGCAAAGATAGATGAGACTATTGCCGCCGAAATGGAGAAGATCCAACCGGAGATCAACCGAACCATAGAGGAGGCCATGAAAGCCATAGATATCAATGAGAAGGCTGTTAAGGAGGCATCAAAGGTAAAATCCTCTTTCTCCGGTATTGTTTACATCGATGGAGTGGAATCATCTAAAGAGAGGATGGACAATTTGAATCCCGATCATATTGCGTCTATGAATGTGTACAAAGGAAACGAGGCGATCGCTAAATTTGGAGAGAAAGGTCGTAATGGTGTTATCGAGATAAAATTGAAGAAATAACTTTAGTCTTCCCCCTTTACTATTCTCATTCGTGAGATAGGGTAAAGGGGATGTCTTTTTAAATACATTTGTTCATTCATTTACAAAACAGTATTTAAAATAGGGATATGGATGAGAAAGGATTTGTAGAAGGTATGAGGGAGTATATAGCCCAGTTGAATCGAGAAAAGCGATATTCCTCGGCTAAGAGTTATCAAGACGCATTGAACTCCTTTATAAGGTATAGCGGAACCGACTGT
This sequence comes from Parabacteroides sp. Y3-G-102, assembly GCF_023656845.1. Lineage (NCBI taxonomy): Bacteria > Pseudomonadati > Bacteroidota > Bacteroidia > Bacteroidales > Tannerellaceae > Parabacteroides > Parabacteroides sp. Y3-G-102. Next base: position 15,771 of record NZ_JAMOKU010000017.1, read on the forward strand.
ATAGCTTACTCGGCTATTAATAAGGATAATCTTCGCCGGTACGAGGCTTATTTATTGGAGAACGGCTGTATGCGCAATACGATTTCCACTTATATGCGGCGTTTGCGTTGTATCTATAACAAGGCGGTGGAGAACGGTAAGGCGGAATTTATTCCCACTTTATTCAAGGGGATTTTTACGGGTGTGGAAAGTAAGCGTAAGAAGTCCTTGCCTATCGAGGATTTACACCGTCTGATGACAGTCCCGGTGGAGGATGGGAAACAGAGAAAGACACAGTTGGCGCTTTGCTTGATGTTTCTGTTTGGGGGTATGTCTTTCGTTGACTTTGCCCACTTGAAGACCGGTAATATCAAAAACGGTATATTAGATTACAACCGTCAGAAGACCGGGACACCGATGAGACTGGAGATCTTGGAGACAGCCGAGACAATGTATAAGGAATTGTCAGGAGAGAAAGTGCGAGATTCCGGATATTTATTTCCCTTTCTGAGTGGCACCAGAGAGGGGCGTGAGGAATACCTCGAATACAATGCGGCACTATTTCGATTTAACCGGAATTTAAAAGCGTTGAAAGAATTTGCGGGAATTACCTCGGATGTCACCTCTTATACGATTCGCCATTCTTTTGCCATGACATTAAAAGAACAAAATGTCCCGATTGAAATGATCAGCGAACTATTGGGGCATAAATCGATCAAGACAACACAAATTTATTTAAGGAGTTTCTCTTTAGGGAAAATGACGGAGGTTAATAGCGCCTGCTTTGGCGGTGTCTATAATTATGAATCTCAAGCGGGGTGAGGCTACTTGGAGAGTAGCGTATTCTTTCACGGCGCAAATGTAATAAAAAATAGCTAAAAACAAGCGAATAGATCCGCTTGTTTGTTCATTATTGGTGTTTGACCCTCTCTATTCTTTGATTTTTCCATTTTTTCCTAGACGTATAGACACGGTGATGCGGGCGAAACGACTCCTTGTTTTCGGTATCATTCCGCCATGTCTCATAATCTGTGTGTATCCCTGTAGAGATGGGGCGTGCCCCGTCTCATCCCTTCAAAATGGTATTTAAAATTACTCCCAGACGGTGGGAGACGGAGCACGCTCCGTCTCTACAACTGGGTAATAACCATTCTCCTACCTTTTTACGCTACTCTCCAAGTAGCCTAAGATTTCAAGAGATGGTAATTTTCAGTAATGCCATATTTGAAAATATAAAACGCTGTTTATCAAGATGATGTAAATGATTCTTGGTAGGGCTCTGAATTGCCATGGGGTCTGTTTTCGGGCCATGGGATAACCACTAGAAAAGATAATCATAGAGATGGATATATTGACAGGCAAGTGCTCGGATAGGTTCATGGCGCATGTTCGTAAGCGACGTGATCAAGAGGCTGTCCGCTGGTACGTGCTCACGCTTCCTACCGCCGGTGACGGGCGTGACAAGATCAGCCCCTCGAAGGGACTGGACGTTGAGCTTTCCCGCCGCGAGCGTCGTGGGGAGGCCTTGTTCGAGTATTTCTCCCCCTCGTATGTCGAGGCGAGGAAGGTGGGCGGCAAGATGGTCAACACGAAACGGCCCCTGCTGTACAACTACGTGTTCATCCACGCCTCGGAGAACGAGATCTTTAGTCTGAAGCGTATGCTTCCCCTGTACAATTTCCTACCCCGGGTTTCCTCGGGTGGACAGTCTTACTTTCCCTACCTCTCGGATCGTGAGATGGATACCTTACGTTGGGTCGCGGCGTCTTACTCCAACGAGCTTCCGGTGTACGTGCCAGATAGCGGCCACCTGTTGAAAGGCGACCGTGTGCGTATCACCTCCGGTCCGTTTGCCGACATGGAGGCCGAGGTGGTGGTACAGCCGGGCGGTGGCCATAAGGACGTGATGGTGCGTATCCTCGATTGCATGTGGGTTCCCTTGTTCGAGGTGAGAGCTGGGGAGTATGAGTTGATCGAGTTGAACATGGGGGGCAAGCACGTCTATACCCATTTGGACAACGACCGTCTGTCGGAAGGCTTGCACGGGGCCTTGGGGCGTTACCATTCGTCCGGCAGCGTAGTGGATGAGGATGCCTGTCTGGCCCGTGAGGTCCTGCGTGGCTACGCCTCTCTCCGTGGTGAGACCGACGTGATCCGTTGCAAGCTTTACTCGTTGCTCCTTCCTGCCTATAAGCTTTTAGGCGAGGAGGATGAGTTCGATCGTTTGCGCTCCACGATGCGCAGCATGCTCCCCGTGATAAAAGCGCCGCAATCCCGTGCCTTGTTGCTGGTCACGCTGTACGGCTGTACGGACAGCAGCCTCTATCAGCGCATGGCGCACGAGTTGGTTGATCCTTGGATGGATGAGGCTTCTCCCAAGAAGAGCAAGGCCGTGTTGATACGTCGTTTACGTGATTACGACCGTTGGTTCGGACACGGGATCAGTTGATAAGTAAAAGTTGCGCATAGCGATAAATGAAAGATATGAGAAAAGAGAGAGAGACGTGCGAGGTTCCTTCCGGCATCCGGTTGATGAACTTGTTGCGTGAGCATTTGACAGAGATCATGGATCGTGAGCGTGCGAACCAAAACTCAATACACCTGTATCGTACGGGGGCTTACTGGGTGGCTTTTGAGTGTTCGGCCTATCAGTTGTATCGTGCATTTCCGGATAGCGAGACCATGCCGTTGCGCCTGTTCGCCTACCCGTTCCCGATCGTGATGGTGTCCGTTACGGATCGCTCGCTCCGCTCGTACGCCCGCAAACATATCTTGAGAAGAGACGAGTCGGATTACAAGCTATTGACCGTCCCCGGATTTTCCTTGGCAGACTACCGTGAATGGCACGCCGGCGAGGTGGAGGGACTACCTTTATTAAGTGAGAGAGTATGAGTGCTGAAAAAAAGAAAACTACACCATTCGGAAAAAGTGAGGGAGCGGAACCGGAGCGATTCATCCCGGATGGGATGGGTATGTTCCAACGTAATGTAAAACGTATAGGGGATTGTGCGCTGGCGTTTTTGGCCTTGATCGTATTCTCCCCGCTGTTTTTACTTTGTTATATCGCCGTAAAACGGGAGGATGGAGGCCCGGCGATCTTTAAGCAAGAGCGTATCGGTCGTTTCGGTCGCCCGTTCAACATCTATAAGTTCCGCAGTATGCGTCTGGACGCGGAGAAGTTCGGTCCGGCCCTTTACAAGGGTGGGGCAGATCCCCGTATGACCCGTGTCGGAAAATTCCTCCGGGTACATCACTTGGACGAGTTGCCCCAGTTATGGAATGTCTTCGTGGGCGACATGTCCTTTATCGGTCCCCGTCCCGAGCGTAAGTTCTACATCGACCAGATCATGGAGCGTGATCCCCGTTACCGTTACCTCTACCAGATCCGTCCGGGCGTTACCTCTTACGCCACGCTCTACAATGGGTATACGGACACGGTCGATAAGATGCTCCGCCGCTTGCGTTACGACCTGTTCTATCTGGAACATCGCTCTTGGCTGTTCGATTTCAAGATATTGGTGAAGACCTTCTTGAATATAGCGTTCGGTAAGAAATTCTGATATTTCTGTAATATCTTGTGGTAAAACTTTGTTTGTAAGATAATATAGCTATCTTTGCGTAATAACATAAAAAACGAAACCTCTATGGATAACAAAAAAAAAGAAATGAGACCAGTGTCTGTCTTTCAAAAGATATTGGAAGACAAACGAATTATTCGAGAATGTATTCAAAAGGGAGGTGATATAAAAGAAATAGCACGACAACGTGGAATCAAGTTTGCCACTCCCTTATGATATAGTAGAGGAAAGTGATTGGAATTATTCATTTAAGACTAAGCATGGCATTGTTTATCATGCTTATTTTATAGATTTTTCAATATACCATCCGACATTTGATAATGTCTATACTTTTAATATAGAGCCGGAGTCAGATAGACCTCATCCGATAGATAATCGTATAGCGATGACCATAGTCTCGTTATTACGGATATTCTTCTCAAGGAACGACCATGCGATGATAATGGTTTGTGATAATTTAGATGGCAAAGAAAAAAAGCGCAGATTGTTGTTCTCTAAATGGTATTCTGCTTATAATGATGGAAGCATCATAAAATACGATGCTTCCACCCAAATCGATGATTACCTGCTTTACGTTTCTATTTATTTAAATAAAAATAATTCGAAACGTAATGTTTTAGTTCAAGCCTTCTATGAATTAGTAAAGAATAATTTATATCCAATAGATGAATGACGACTATTTTTTGTGGAGGCATAGTATGGCTTTCATAAGGTTTCATACTCCTTCCTTGCGTCAAAGCAAGGGCAAGCCTTCTTTATATAGGGGCTAAGCTGGTAATGCCCTAGAATACGTGCCTCCGGGTAGTCCCTTCGTAATTGCCGTAGCAGATCCATCAAGGTACAGCGCTGGGCGTAGGTCCGGGTATCGGCCGGACGGCCCTGTTCGTCGAGTCCTCCCTCGTAACATATACCGATACTTTTGTCGTTCCATCCGGCTGCGTGCGCCCCGATCTGGTTGACCGGTCGGCAGCGGTGTAATTCCCCGTCCCGTGTGATATAGAAATGATACCCGATATCGGCGAATCCCCGTGCCTTGTGCGATGAACGGAGCGCCTCCACAGGAAAATCCCTGTCATATCGTGTGGCCGAGCAATGAATTACAAGGAGTCTGACCTCCCTATAATTCTGGTAGAAACAATAAGCCTTACCCATGATAATTGAAAATTAGAGAATACAGGATTGGATGCCAAGTGCTCCCGCGATGGCGGTAGCTACGGCGATGATCACTTTGATAATAGTACTCCATACGGACTTTTTCATGAATTATGAATTTTAAATTATGAGTTATGAATTAGGAATCCCGGCTGATATAAGAGGAAAGCTTCGCTTTCCTTGGGACGGCCTCAGCGGACGGGCGTCAAGCGAAGAGACCGCAGCGAGCGTGAGGAGCATCCCTGTCTGAGCGAAGCGAGTTGGGATGCGACAGCGAGCGTAGGTCTCGAAGTAGCCCGTCAGCGTCAGCCTTGACCTTTTGGTTACTTTTGGGTCAAGCCAAAAGTGACATATCAGATCTCATCAGGCGACTCAGAATCGGAACCGCCCCCTTCCTCCACCGGCGTCCCGAGTATCGTCACCTTGAGCAACGAAGTCTTCTCGCCCAGCAGCGAGTACCGTCGTGCCCCGTTCAGTATGGTATAGGAAGGCGAGAATCCCGGTACGATAGTCCGTATATGCGTAGCCTTGACCTCGGGGGCGGTCGCTACCCCCTTCTCCGTGACGAAGCGGTTATAGACGGTTCCGAATCCCAGCAGCTCCACCTTGTAGCCTTTCTGCAGGTTCTTGATGACATACCGCTGGTAGCGGTCCAACACGTTCAATACGTCACCCTTCGTGAGCGACGACTCCTCGGCGATCTGATCGGCCGCGTCTTGCGTGGACAGGGTACCGAAATAATAGGGAACCGGCTTGTACACCTCCTGCTTGGGATCCGTCTTGGGGATAAAAAACTTTCGTGCTTGAAATGCTTGTGGCATGGTAATTGAAAATTAAAAGTTGATAATAGAAAATTAATTGTTTGTTGATCAACGTTACAAAGATAGGTGCCGCCATAAGGGGCGGTGATGCCGGGTGATACCTTAGGGAATGAATAATGAATAATTAACAATGAATAATGGTAGCCAATGGCCGCCGGACTACGCTGCCCATCGTAAGCCCCTTTGGATAGGCATTGTAAGCCTCTTTGAATGGGCATTGTAAGGAGCCTTGGATGGGCGTTCTAGTTGATAGTTGACAAGTGGCAGTTAATTCACCGCCGTGCGCAACTGTCACTTGTCACCTGTCAACTAATTTACGGTTCTCCGAGGTAGTGGATGATCAACCCCACCTGTCGTGGCGTGAATATACGTTGCTCGGGGCGGTAGCCCGTCTCCCGCAGCTTGTCGTACAGCTCCGTGCATCGGATGATCCAGCGGCGTAGACGGTTGCAGGCTTGATGGGAGGCCAGTTCCGGGAAATAGGATGCCGCCAATGCGGACTTTCTTAATGGTAAGGACATTTGATTTATTGTTTATGGATTATGAATCTGGGAAAATGAAACTTGCGAACTTGCAAACTTGCGGTCGGTTCCATACCTCACACACATACATGTACATTATAAAGGGGATTGGGGTGTCTGGCGTTGTTTGGCCGTGAATATATATTCACCCCGTGCGTTCTTTTGGATCACGCCCTTTTCCAGCATACGCCGTAAGTGAGAGTCTAGGGTATCGGTACCCATGCCGATCCTCTTTGCCTCCCGGAGCGCCTCTTGGCGGTTGAAGGCGAGGGGGAGGGCATCGAATAACGCCTCCTGAGGTGTAGGTTCCCGTTGTTGCACGTCGGTGGCGGGCAGGATAGACAGGATATGGCAAGCGTGCCGGTAAAGAGGCTCGGTGAGGTTGAGCACGGCCTCGAAATCAGCCCCTGTCGCTGTCAGGTCCAGTTTCGGTACGATACCGTCTCGGACATTCTCTTCCGGTATGTCATCGGAAGGGGAGAGACCGGGGCATTTGAAAATGGAGAATTGAGAATTGAAAATTGTTTTGTGTGGTGGGAGGAGTTTTTCCGTGGCTCGTAGCAGGGCCACCACGCTTAGGATTCGGCAGATGTTGATGGCGATACGTGCCACGGTGCTTCTCATGGCTCCCCCATGCGTGAAACCCGCATGGCCGAAAAGTTGCGCGAAACGTTCGTTGAAACGGATTTTTTGCTCTTCGGACAGCTTGAGCTGAATGAGATTCACGGAAGCGCCGAGCCACTCGATGAACGTCTTCCACTGTTTGCCCCATCCGGTGAACCGGGAATCATAATCCTCATCGGACAGGTCGAACTGGTCTACCCATTCGGTGATGGAGGGCATATAGTAAAACATCTGGCGTGAGAACAATCCGTTCTCGGCCGAGGGAATGAGCGGTTTCACCTGTGCCGGTGTCCCGCTTAACAAGACACTGAGAAAAGATTTCATACATTCCAGATACTCATGGTTCATACGCCGGTTAAAGGCTAGCCGGTCATGATCGTAACATTTGCGCAAGGTATCGCTCCAATGACCGTAATCCGTGCCGATGGCGGTGCTGACGGTATCCGCCTCGGTCTCGCAGATCAGCCCCACGCCGTCCGCCTCGATGAGGTTCTCCAATACGCCCGTTCCAGAGTTGTCGCCGGCGATCAGGAACATCTTAGGCTTTGGCTCTTCCGGCTCGGGGGTTTTCGCTCGTTCCTTGCCAAGGGATCCCCAGCGTGCCTTCTCCAGCCGGTATTCCTTGCGTAGGGATTTGAATTCCTCCATCATTGCCTCATGGATCGGTTCGGCTAGGTGGCGTACCCAAGTGAGCGCCCCTTTTCCCGAGGCGGGAGGTGCCACGATGAAGGTTTGCAGGCAGGGATAATGGTATTTACGTCCGTAGAGTATGCGCAAGTGCTTGTTGAGGGTAGCGCCTAGCACGGTGACGGCACCTAGCAGCAGGATATCCCGTTGCGCCGGGGAGTCACCGCAGTCGATGAGCTGGTTCAAGAAAGGGGGCCAATCATAGTTTCCGAAGACGGGCATATTAATGTACGCCTCATGTGCGCAGGTGTGTGTGAGAGGATGAGAGGGCTGCAAGTTTGCAAGTTCGCAAGTTCCGGGCTGTTTCCCGGCGTAGCTCCGGGCGGTACCGGCCAGTTGCTTGTCGAGTTTCACGCCGGCGGTCTCTGCCCAGTGATAGACAGACCCGATTCCGTTTCGCCCGTTGCCCCCTTTGAGGGCGTGGTCGAAGAGTCTATCCGCCTCGTCGGACACATACTTTTCCGAGATACGGCAGATGCGATGGAACAACGACCGTCCCGCCTCGCCGCAATCGTTGGCGATAGCGAAGGCCAGCGGCATATACTCTTGATAGGTGGGAGCGACGTTCGCCCCCTGTTTCTCGATAGCGGCCACGAGCCGCTCTAAATCTTGAATGGTGTTCATGGTGAATGAATAATGATTAATGAAGAACGATCTATAACTGTCACTTGTCAACTGCCAACTAAAAAGTCAATGGTTTCACTTTCTCAGTTTCGCAGAGGAATCCGAACAAAGGAAACAAGCCCTTGACAGGTCGGCGTTTGAGGTATCGGCTTTCAGTCCGTATCTCCACTCAAGGTATTCCCAAGCCGATCGTCGTGCCTCGTCGAAGGCCCACTCGATCGTGGCGGTAACGGACAAACGATAAGGCACGAAGAGCTTTACGCCTGTGTTACTGGGGCTGATGAAGGCGAGGTCGGGGCGTAGCCGCTCGTCGGCGAACAGTGTGTCTCGCCACGTACAAGCCTCCTCGGGCGAGGCGAGATGATCGATATCGATAACCAGTTCACCCGAGGGAAAAAGCAACCGGTCCTCCTTTCGGTAGGAGAATACCCCGGCGGGCGTGACATAGGGCAGCAGGCTTTGCTTCAACTGCCTGAACCGTTTCTCGTCGTCCAGTGCGACACGTGTGCGGTCCGTCCGATCCCGTAGCCATTCATTGGTGCTGACGTAGGTGTACAATTGGTCGATACTGACCACTCCGTTTGGCACTTGATTGGTAATTGGAGCGTTGTAAAAAGACATGATGGATTCTTTCATTGTGTTTGTTTTTTAATAAGGTTTAAACAATGATGATCCAAGGCTTTCGCTTCGGATCGCAGGTAAAGATATAGCCTTTGAATTTGTGGGTGGTACACTCATGGGTGCGCCAATTTAAGAGTGTTATAACTTATTTTGATCTTTCTTCAAGGTCTTAGCGTTTCACCATGGGGAGATTTCCCCCTTTGAGACGTAATGATCGAACCACAAAGCTCGGATCCGAACCCTTGGATTCGTGTGGCGTCCTTCGAGGTATGCCTCATCTTGGATCGTTGGGGGCTGTCCTCCGTGCGAGACGCTTCCGAGTTCTTGGGCATCAGCCGCCAAACACTATCGAAGTTGAACCCAAGCCATCCGGATGGTAGCCTGCGGCTGGAATCGTTGGATCATGTCTACGCCATCTTTCTCCACTTGGTGCCCTTCTATTTCCCGGAGAAGGAACGTGAGGCCGAGCGAAGGAAGCTTCAGTACTCCCGCAGCCGGATACTGGAACTGAGCTATCGGTTACCGGAGAAGGTGAGGGAGAGGGTGGAGAAAGAGAGGGGGATTTGTGATTGATGGTTGATAGTTTGCCGGAAATGTGTTATATTTGTGTTTCAAAATCATAAATCTTCATAGCTATGGAGCAACGACGATTATATCCGATAGGTATCCAGACATTCTCGAAATTACGGGAGGGTAATTATGTGTACGTGGACAAGACTGAGTTGGTGTACCGTATGACGCATGGAGCGTCGAGTTATATCTTCTTGAGCCGTCCTCGTCGCTTCGGTAAGTCCTTGCTGACCTCCACGCTCCGCAGCTACTTTGAGGGCCGGAAGGAGCTGTTCGAGGGCTTGGCTATCGAGAAGTTGGAGAAGGAATGGAAGAGTTATCCGGTGCTTCATTTCGATATGAGCCTCGGCAAGCACTTGGATCGGGAGGGTTTGGAACATTATTTGGGGCGTCGTTTGTCAGAGTGGGAGTCCATTTATGGGCGTGATGAGAATGCGCTTATGGTGAACGACCGCTTGGAGAGCCTTATCAAACGTGCCTTCGAGCAGACCGGACAAAAGGTGGTTGTCTTGATCGATGAGTACGACGCTCCTTTGCTGGATGTGGTGCATGAGGAGAAGAATCTGCCCGTGTTGCGCAACGTGATGCGCAACTTCTACAGCCCACTGAAGGCATGCGACCCCTACCTGCGTTTCGTCTTCCTGACCGGCATCACGAAATTCTCCCAGTTGAGTATCTTCAGCGAGCTGAATAATATCAAGAATATCAGTATGCTCCCCGAGTATGGATCGATCTGCGGTATCACGGAAGAGGAGATGCGAGAACAGATGGGTGAGGGCATCGACCGTTTGGCCGGCAACCTCGGCGTTACTCCGGAAGAGGCCTTGGAAGTCTTGAAACAGAATTACGACGGTTATCATTTCACGTGGCCGTCGCCCGATATATACAATCCGTTCGGTTTGTTGAACGCATTGGCCGATGGCCGGATCGACTCCTACTGGTTCGGTAGCGGTACGCCGACCTACTTGGTCGAGATGCTGCGTAAGTACCACGTAATCCCGCAAGAGATAGGTAATCGTAAATGTGTGGCGGCTGATTTTGACGCTCCTACGGAACGGATGACGAGTATCACGCCATTGCTTTATCAAAGCGGTTATATCACGATCAAGGGCTACTCGGCGTTTTCCGGTCTTTATAAGCTTGATATCCCGAATAAAGAGGTCCGGATCGGCTTGATGCGCAGCCTGTTGCCCAACTATGTGCAACGTCCTGCCGAGTTGAATACGATGGTGGCGGAAATGGCGGAGATGATCTACAACGGTGACATGGATGGTGCGTTGCGCTTGATGCGCACCTATCTCTCCACGATCCCCTATTGCGATAACACGCATTACGAAGGCCATTACCAGCAATTGCTCTATGTCATTTTCACGCTGATCGGTAATTATGTCGATGTGGAGGTCCGTACGCCGCAAGGCCGTGTGGACATGGTGCTCCGCACACCTTCCACGCTTTACGTGATCGAGCTGAAATTGGACCAAAGCGCCGAGGCTGCCATGGAGCAAATCAATTTGAAGGATTACCCCGAACGTTTCGCCCTCTGCGGCCTGCCGGTGGTGAAGGTGGGGATCAATTTCAGTACGGAGAAGAGAACGATCGAGGGATGGAAGATTCTTGTAAAACATACATAAGATCGTTTTCCCTGCAAGGATTATGGGGGCATAAAAATGTGGAGTGGTTGAATGTTAATCCCGATGTCAATGTGCTGGTTGGAATTAATGGCAGTGGAAAGACTACATTGATGAATATCATGTATGCTTATTATACCAATGACGCGAAAGAACTAAGAAAGTATAAATATCAGGAGATTCTTTATTAGAGAAGAAACCGGCTATCATATTTATGGATGAACCTGAAATTTCATTGCATATTAGATGGCAAAGAGAGATAATAGATAGGATGCGTCAGATAAATCCTTTCTGTCAAATCATCATTGCTACCCATTCACCAAGCATGTTTGGAACAGGATGGGGGGATAAAGTAGTTTATATGGAGGATATAATAAAGTAAACTATGCCTGAATCAGTGTCTGCCATAGAGGCGCAAGCCGAGTACTTTGCCAATATTCCCATTATAGACAGAACATATAGGGCTTCTGTTCCTCTTAATTTTTTCATCTGCATAGATAGCGATTTGAGATATTTGTCAGAGGAACAAGGTATAGATAGTGATCACTTTATTTTGCAGACATACGGATATTCATGGGAAAATCATTATTGCTATGCCGAGAAGTTAGAAAAGTCGTGGAAAGAAAAATGTCCGAAAAAGTTACCGGCTTTCAGTTTCTCGCATTTCATCAATGAATTTTTGTCTATCATATATGCAGACTTCCTGCATTTCCTTACGATGAGAAAACGTGGATTCAAAAAAGACTTTCCATTAAGATGTTTTGATGAATCTATTCCCCGACAATGCAATAGCAAGTGAGTTAGCGGAAAATGGAAAAGGACTCATTGGTAAGATAAAAACAGATTTCCCTTATGTAAATGCGCAGGACAAGGCATACTTTCAACATTTAGGAATAAATGAAAGTAATGTATATCTGCACATAAAAGGGCATACAATCTATACATTGATAAAATCAATAGGTAACTGCCTTTGCTACCGCTCCAGAATAGACTTTGAAAAAGATATTCTATTAGATAATATACAGACCATGGGGTATTGGGAAATGGACAAAATACGAGAGGATATTTTGGCACTTTCTTGATGCCGCTATTATAGCATAAAAGTGGTATGAGTATCTGTTACCTGCCTTCATAATTTAAAAAGAAAGATTATTTAGAGAAAGCCATGCTCTAACTTTCAAATATGAGCCGCTGTATGCAAATAGAAAAGATATTGCATAAAAAATATTGAATCAAAAGCACTTTTTATAAAGATAAAACTTGTGTTACTGTCTGAAAAATGGCGGGCGCTAGATTGGTGTCTTATATTCGTCGTAACCCGAATTTTGGGCATATACCTTGAAAAAACTATTAGGAGCATTAGCCAGAATTTACATTTTACCATTTATAGGAAAAAGTTAAAATATAATATATGTCAGAGTTGATTAAAAATAAGGCTATACGTGGTGTAGCGTGGAGTGCTGTTGAAAAGTTTGCTCGTCAAGGATTGATGGCACTCTTCACTATCTTGATTGCACGACAACTTTCGCCTTCTGACTATGGGCTAGTAGCAATGCTTACTATACTCTTAGCTATAGCGCAGATCTTTGTGGATTCTGGTTTTGTGGAAGCTCTTATTCAAAAACAAGATCGCACAGAAATTGATTTTTCTACTACTTTCTGGTTTAATATTGGAGTTGCGTTGGTTATTTATAGTATATTGTTTATCTCGGCTCCATTGGTTGCTAGTTTTTACAAGGAACCATTACTAAAAGAACTTCTTATATGGTTGTCGCTTTTGTTCGTTATCAACTCCTTTCGTACGGTGCAACAAGCGAAGTTGAATATTGCGATGAACTTTCGTCGTCAGGCTTGGATTTCTGTTATTGCTATATCTGCAAGTGGCGGAGTAGGTCTGTGGATGGCATATCACAGTTTTGGTGTTTGGACATTGGTATGGCAGCAACTTTTGCAGAACTTTTTGAACGTAGTGTTACTTTGGATCTCTGCCGAGTGGAAACCTACGTTGATTTTTTCCAAGGATTCATTCAAGGAGTTGTTCAACTTTGGGTCAAAACTATTGATAAGTCGTACAGTAGATGCCGTTTATTCCAGTGGATCGTTCCTTCTGATCGGAAAATTCTTTTCTCCTACGGTGACAGGTTTGTATAGTCAGTCCATACAGATGACGAGTCTGATGCCCCAAACTATCACGGATATAATAGCTCGTGTGGCTTATCCCATCGAATGTGAACTGCAAGACAAGGAAGAAGAGTTACAACAGCGTTTTTTCCAGATGCTTCGAATGGCGTGTTTCGTTTTATTTCCTCTAATGATGGGTCTGGCGGCATTGGTCGAACCGGTGGTACGGCTACTGTTGACGGAGAAATGGTTGGCTGTGTGTCCTTTAATACAAATCCTTTGTTTTGCATGGATTTGGAGACCAGCGTCGCATATGAATTGGCAACTGCTGAACGCCAAGCATCGTAGCGATTATTGCCTAAAAGCGGAGATTATCAAGAAATCTATTGCGATTGTTTTATTGGTTATTATGCTCTTTTTTGGGATCAAAGCGGTTTGCTTTGGAGTATTAGCTTACTTTATTGTCGATGTTTATGTCATGACTCGTTTTACTCGCCGTATATTATCTCAAGTTACCTTTATGGAAGAGATGCGAAACTTGTTGCCTATCTTGTTGCAGGCTATGCTTATGGGAGTTTTAGTTCATTTTCTGAAGTATCTCATCTATTCGGATCTGTTATTGATAGTTTCAGGTATATTCGTAGGAATAACTTTATATGCCGGAATCTCCATAGTCTCTGGAAGTGTGGAGATAAGGATGCTGTGGGGAGAAATAAGAAAGAGAAATAGGTAATATTTTGATAATTGATAAATATACTTTTCTGTATAATGTTAACATTTACACATGCTTTTATATGACGTTCCTGTCTACACTAGTAATGGTAAAAAAATAATAGAAAGATGATTTACTTATTCATATTCATGTATCTACTGATTTGTGTCATCTTGTATGATGTATATGAGAGGAAGCTACATTTAAGGGCAAATTATATTGTACTGTATTTCCTTTTTACACTAATAGCAGGATTGAGATGGCGTTTAGGAGTAGATACTGTTAATTATATGAATTTTTTTCAATATGAAATGCCTCCATTATCTCAATTATCTATTGAATACATTACAGAGTCCCGATATCAGCCATTCTGGCTCTTGCTGAATGCTGTCTGTAAAGGTCTTGGTAGTTTTACCCTTGTGCAAATATTTGTCAGTGCATTCTTTCATGCTTCTGTTTTTTGTTTTCTCTGTAAGTCATGTACGAAGCCATTTACTGTATTAACTATTTATTATCTCTATAGTTATTTCTATTTCTCGATGGAGATAATGAGAGAGTCTTTGGCTATTTCTTGTTTTCTATTTGGTGTTACTTGTTTGAATAATGGAAAAGTATTGAAATATTATATATGGTCATTATGTGCATTTATGTTTCATTTTTTTGCTATTCTTTTGTTTTTGCTCCCATTGCTTACTTTAATGCGATATCATTTGAGAATAAAAATATTTGTAGTTATATTATTATTGACGGTATGGCTCGTGTTTAAAATTCAGATATTAACCTGTATTATAACTTTTGTTCCTTCTGTTGTAGCAAATAAGTTGGTTAATTATTTTTTTGTGGATAGATATGGTTCAAATATGTGGCGTTTAACTGGATTTGTATATAATTTGTTTCCTCTGCTTATCGTGTCTATATTTTTTTACTTGTATTTTTGCGTAAAGTGTAAAGTTATATTTCTTTTAAAAGAAAATTTATGGATAAGCTGTGTTTTATTATATTCTTTATTGCTATTTTTAAGCATAGATATGTCCATTCTTTTGAGATTTTCCAATTATATGTATTTTATAGTAGCTATATTGTATGCTTCTTGTCTGTATATCATTAATTTCAATAAAGTATCACATAGTATTTTTATTTTAATATGTTTTTGTCTTATGTTTGGACTCAGAATCTATATGCTAGCAAGGCCTGAGAGGGTTTTTGATGACTATAAATTACGTATACATGGTTATGCGGAGTTTTTTCCTTACACTTCTGTTTTTGACAAGGACGAGCCCTTAGAAAGATCAATATTGCATTCTTATTGGGGAGATAAATGACGACTAATAAAAATAAAATCCTGTTCAAATTTTGTTGTTTTAAATAAAAAAAGAATAATCATGAACATCGCCATAATCTTTGCCGGAGGTTCCGGCAAGCGTATGAATACAGTGGCTAAACCCAAGCAATTTTTGGAGTATCGAGGAAAACCTATCATAATCTATACACTTGAGATTTTTGATAATCATCCTGATATTGGCGGAATTGTCGTTTCGTGTATAGAGGAGTGGATTCCTTATTTGGAGAAATTGATACGTAAGTTTGAGATTACCAAGGTGCGAGCTATAGTTCCCGGTGGAGAGACGGGGCAAGATTCTATTTATAATGGATTGATAGCTGTAGAAAATTTATATCCCAAGGATAGTTGCGTATTGATTCATGACGGGGTTCGTCCTCTGATTACTGAGCAAACGGTTTCTGATAATATAGAAGCCGTACGTTTGTACGGATCTAGCATTACTTGTATTCCTGCTATAGAAACATTTGTAGTCTCCAAGATGGAGGGAGATTTGGAAATACCTTCTCGAAAGGACTCTTTAGTGGCAAGGGCTCCACAGAGTTTTGTCTTGTCTGATATTTTAACAGCTCACCGGAGGGCACGAGAGGAAGGGCGGCATGATTTTATAGATAGTTGCTCTATGATGAATGCATATGGTCATAAGCTACATACGATCATCGGCCCGATGGAAAATATAAAAATCACGACACCAACCGATTATTTTGTATTTAAGGCGATGGTGGGTGTGCATGAAAATCAACAGATATTTGGATTTTAACGATATGTTTAGATATAAAAATACGATCGTGAGGAACGATATGGAGGAGATGCTTCGTGTCAATCTTCCTTGGGACAAGCTGGGGGGGAAGTCTTGCTTGGTGACTGGGGCGAATGGAATGATTGCCACGTATATGGTTTATTTGCTAATGTCTCTCGTGAGGGATAAGGGGATGGATATCCGTGTCGTAGCCTTGTCTCGCGACCGGAAGAGGGCAGAGGAACTTTTCGCTGACTTTTTGGAGGATCCCCATTTTGAATTGTTGATCCAAGATGTGTGTGAGTCGATCCATAGGGAAGGGGGTATGGATTATATATTCCACTTCGCAGGAAATGCCAGTCCTTATTACATCCAGAATGATCCCGTAGGGATTATGAAGAGTAATTTATTAGGGACTATTAACGTGTTGGAGCTGGCAAGGGAAAAGGAAACAGAGAAGGTGCTGTTCGCTTCTACTCGTGAGGTTTATGGAGATAATGCGGGGAAAGCATCCTTGGCGGAGTCTTCCTTTGGTAGGCTGGATTGCTTGGATGCCCGCTCCTGTTATCCGGAAAGTAAGCGTGCGGCAGAGACCTTGTGTAAGAGTTATTATCTGCAATATGGGATAGACTTCAATTCGGTACGAATCGCCCATACGTATGGACCAGGGATGAGATTAGAGAACGATGGTCGTGTAATGGCAGATTTACTGAATTTTGTTATTCAAAATAAAAATATCGTACTAAGGAGTAAAGGGGAAGCGTTGAGAGCATTTTGCTACATAACAGATACCTTGTTGGGATTGATGTTTGTTCTTTTTTATGGAGAGGAAGCATCTGCCTACAATTTAGCCAACGAAACGGAGGAGACAAGCGTCCGTTCGCTAGCGGAAACGTTGATAGGGATGAGTCCGGACAAAGGTTTAAGAATTGATTACGACATTCCCGAGAATCAGTCTGTTGTTTATTGTGATTATATAAGGGTTGCTTTGGATACCTCCCGATTGGAAGCTTTGGGCTGGAAGCCTTGTGTCTCTTTGGAGAAGGGGATGAAGCGGGTGTTGGGAATTTATCCGTGATTGAGTGTTTGGAAAGTCGAAGTTTAATAATTATAATAGATAAGTTAGGATATGTTTAGTATAGGAGATTATGTGAAACGTACTGATTTACAGAATAAAATAGATTTGAAGATATTGAGTGAACAAGAACTGAAATTTCTTCAAGAGAGTATATTGGACATTTATAGAGATGTCCTATCTGTATGCGAAAAGGCTGGCATTAGGGTGATGATGGTGGCAGGAAGTGCGATAGGGGTTGTTCGTCATAAGGGTTTTATTCCGTGGGATGATGATATGGATATGCTAATATCTAGAGATGAATATTATCGTTTTGTAGAAGCTTTTTGTGAAGAATTTGGCGATAAATACTATGTTACGTCTCCTTTTTCAATAACACAATATAAAGACCTTTGTATACATATAATTCGTAAAGATATTACATTGATATCTTTGTTTGATTTATCTAAATTATATCCGAATGGAGTGGCGATAGATATTTGTACTTACGAGTATGTTCCTGATAATTGCATTCTACGAGTTTTACATGGATTTATTTCTAATTGTTTATTATTTATAGGAAACTCTAGAAAAATGTATTTGTGTAAGAATAAGTATTGTGACACTTTCTTCTCTTTAACTATGAAGTCTAGGATCATGTATTATTTTCGTTTGTTTATAGGGATTCTTTTTTCATTCTTTAGTTATGCTACTTGGTGCTCTTGTTTGGATAAATGGGTTTCTCTCTTTAATAAAAGAAAAGGTAAATATGTGACAATCCCAACTGGTTATCTTCATTATTTTGGAGAAATGGTTCCTTCGGATGTATTTGATCCTGCTAAAGAGGCCGTCTTTGAAGGACTTAAGGCTTTTATCCCTAATAGAGTTGATACCTATTTGAAAAATCGATATGGAAAAGATTATATGGTGATTCCTCCTAAGGAAAAACAAGAGGTACATCCTGTTGTCGCATTTAGTTATGGGATTACAAGTGAGTGAAATATAATAGAAAATTTTATAGTCTGGCGTATGAACGTATATGTAAATGAACAATTTCCTTATCTTGATTTCATGGATATCCGTCCGGGAGATCGAGTGGTTTTGAAGCCAAATCTCGTAAAAGAGGGAAAGGAAACAGATAAAAATGAATGGAAATGTGTTGTTACATCTCCAGAGTTGATTCGGTATGTAGCGAATTATGTATGTGAGAAATTACAAGGGAAGGGCGAGGTCTTTATTTGTGACGCTCCTCAAACCGATTCCTCTTTCGAGCAGATAGATAAAAAACTAGGCCTAACAAAAATAGCTTCGGATTGTACCTCTAAGTATGGAGTGCCGGTACGAATAATTGATTTGCGGAATGAAGAGTGGACAAGTGAGAAAGGGATTATCACACATAAAAAGAAATTGGCCGGTGACCCAAATGGAACAGTCCTTTTTAATTTAGAAAAGAACAGTTTGTTTTATGGGCATAAGGGAGAAGGTAACTATTTTGGAGCAGACTCTAATTATGAGGAGCTGAATAAACATCATAGGGGAACAACGCAAGAATATTTACTTTGCGCTACTCCTATTATGGCAGATGTGGTAATTTCCTTGCCAAAAATGAAAACACATAAAAAAACAGGTGTTACTTTAAGTATTAAGAACTTTGTAGGGATAACGGCTGATAAGAATTATTTGCCCCATCATACATGGGGGTCTCCCAAACATGGAGGCGATGATTATCCTGATACTTCATTTAAACGACAATTCGAGACATGGGGATCCAAGTTCGTAAAAAGGATAATAATCAATATTCCATTTATAGGAATTAAGATGGCTCAAATACTTCGTGCAGAGGGGGAGAAGGTATTTGGCGCTACGCACAATACAATCCGGAGTGGGAACTGGTATGGGAATGATACCACTTGGCGAATGACACTGGATTTGAATCGTTGTCTGATATATGGGAATCCGGATGGTACGTTTCGGAAAACAAAAAAACGTTATTATTCAGTTATAGATGGTGTTATTGCCATGGAAGGAGCTGGTCCGATGCAAGGAGATCCGAAAGTGTGTGGTATCTATATATCGGGAGAGGATCCCGCTAGTGTGGATGCTGTCGCTACAACACTGATGGGCTTTGATTGGAAGAAATTACCAGTGGTATATGAGGCCTTCTCAAAGCATGAAATGCCTATATCTGAAATTGATCCCCAAAATATAAATGTTGTCAGTGATATTAAAGATTGGAGTGGTAGTTTGGATGAACTGAGAGATAAAGATCATCTTGATTTTGTTCCTTATTTTGGTTGGAAAGGCCATCTGGAATTGCCTAATTATCAAAAGACGAACGACTGATGAATACTATATCTATTTACTCATCCCTTCCTTATTGGCTGCAGAATATAGCCGTATCCCTTCACGGATACAAGCTAAAGAAACAGCGTTTTAACGATGACTTTTATAAGATCTTGGACTTCTTGAACTCAACCCATGGTTGGTCAAAAGAACAGATTCGTTCTTATAAAGAAGAACATACCTTTAAAATATTGGAACAAGCTTATAATCACTGTCCTTATTATCGAAAGAAATATACTGACGTAGGTTTATCCCCTTCTGATTTTAAGCAATTGGGAGACTTGCAAAAGTTCCCGATTCTGACGAAGGAAGAAATCCGTGAGAATTGGCTTGGCCTAGTGGCTGATAATATTCCCCGAAAGGAACTTATACGATTTAACACCAGTGGTTCAACGGGAAAAGCGTTGGACTTCTATTGGACTAAATATAGCGCAGCTTATTATTGGGCGGTAGACCAAAGGTATAAAAATAGGTTTGGTTTTACTTTGGGAAAGGCTTGCGTTAACTTTTCCGGTCGTCCTATCGTTCCTATTTCAACCTCAAAACCTCCTTACTGGAGATATGATCGTGTCTTGAACCGTTATTTCATCAATATGCATCAGCTGAATGAAGTGAAAATACGGGATATTGTAAATTGGATTAATTCAAAGTGTATAGAAATGTTTATAGGATATCCATCTATTATGGCAGCTTTCGCAAATGAGTTGACTAATGCGGAGATGGCTTTGGATTTTCCTCCTAAACACATATTCACGGGTGCCGAGAAGTTATACGAGAATCAGAAAAATATCTTACAGGCTGTTTTTAAAGGTGTCCAAATCCATGAGTTGTATAGTTTTTCTGAGCAAGCCGCTATCGCTACCCATTGTATCCACTCGGTTTATCACGAGGATTTCGAGATTGGTCATATGGAATTGGATCAAGCTGTTCCTACAGAGAGTGGGATGCAGGGTGAGATTTTGGCTACCGGGTTCGCTAATCTTGGTATGCCTTTTATTCGTTATCAAAATGGGGATACGGCAGTGTTCTCCGACCGGGAATGTGGATGTGGATTACATAGCCAAATTATAGAAGATATTGTTGGTCGCAATGAAGACTATATAGTTACACCAGAGGGGCTTCACATTCAGCGTCTGGATTATATTTTCAAAGATACGTCGGAGGTGAAGGAGTGTCAAGTAGTCCAAAAAGTATTTGGTGAAATGATTTTACGTATTGTGAGAAGGAATTCCTATAGTGTGGCTACGGAGAAGAAATTGTTGGTAAATATATCTCAATGGATAAGCCCTACCATAAAGGTAAAATTTGAGTATGTGGATGAGATTCCCCGTACAAAAGCAGGGAAGTTTAAGGCGGTCGTCTCTGAATTGAAAAAATAATCGTGTTGATTTATGAATAAACTAGAATCTACCATCTATAACCTCGTCCGTAAAAATCCAGCCTTAAAGCAGTTCGTGCGGAATATGTATCAAGACATATTTGATTTGCTGCCAAGGAAGAAGGAGTATTTCGCCTCTCCCTATCAATATCGAGAAGGCTTCTTTTTCGGATTTCACGATGTCACGCCTTTTTCTTTTGATGAGACCAAGCTATTGGCGAATCAAAATAGGTTGGATTTGCGTATGCCTTTACCTACGGAAGGACTGGATGTCGGATATTTTGATTTGGAGCAAGGCCTTATAAAGGACTTTCATAGGGTGGATACCTCTTACGCATGGAATTATCATAAAGGATGCAGGCTGCAATGGTTGGATAAGAACCGGATGATTTATAATACGGCGATAGCGAATCGGCTTGTGTCTAAGATTCATGATTTATCGACAGGGGAATACCAAGTAATAGACTGCCCGATTGATGCGGTCTATCAAGATGAGCAAAGATCTTTGGCCTCTTCTTTTAGTTATGAGCGCTTGGAGCGTTGTATGCCCGGGTATGGTTATCCTTATCGGGATGGAGGGAAATTGGATGATCCGGCACCTAAAGATAGCGGTTTGCTCTTGGTGGATTTAAAGGAGAATACTTCAGAGTTGCTTATCTCTTTGTCTGAGTTGGCACAGATGGAAGATGAATCCTATAGGCAGGGGTATATGCATTTTGTAACCCATTCGGAGTTCTCGAAAGACGGTCGGTATCTTTCTTTCTTATACCGGAAAATACCAACCGATGGGGATTATATGAGGCGGCATACCAAGATCATGGTTTATGATTTGCGTGATCGGCGACTTATTACCTTACCTACTCAAGAGTCCGGTTCTCATTATGTATGGAATAACAGGAATCAATTGATAGCGTCTTGCATTATAAATGGTAACAGTTGTCATGTATTGTATGACATGAAAGATGTAGCTCATTATCAAATAATAGCAGGGGATGTGTTGAATTCGGATGGTCATCAGTCCTTTATCTCGGATACGTCTTTTGTGGCGGATACTTATCCGGATAAATATAGGATGGCAAAAATCTATAAGGCTGATATCAATACTCAAAGTGCGGATTTGTTGCTAAGTATCTATTCTCCCAAAGAGTTTCAAACGAAAGATTTTAAATGCCATATAGCTTGCGATTTACATCCCAGAGTATCCCCTTCTGGGAAGTACCTATGCTTTGATTCGCCTCGTACTGGAAAACGGGGGTTGTATATAATGCCATTGTCGGTACCGGCTATGTAGGCAAGGTGTCTTATACGATAAAAATCAAGAAGAATATTTGTGGCCTAGCTAAAAGTAAGTATATTTGTGGTGGTAACTATCGTGCGATGGCTGTAAATCAATATGATCGATCGTATGATAATATGTTTATTTTGTACAACAATGAGGAAGGACGATATATTATATTCTCTTAGGGCTTTGATAAAGCAAGTGATGCCAGCTGGAACAAAGGTTTTTTTGTTTGGTTCGCAAGCCCGTGGAGATGTCCATGATGAATCGGATTGGGATATTCTAATATTGTTGGACAAGGAAAAGATAACCTCTGCGGATTTTGATACCTATGCCTATCCTTTAATCGACCTAGGATGGCAATTTGGCGAATATTTTAGCACTAAGTTATATACCTTTACTGAATGGATGAAACGTAAAGGTACTCCTTTTTTCAAGAATGTGGAATTAGATGGTATAGAACTATGAATCTAACAGATGAAGAACGGGAAGCCCTTGTTATAGCAAGAAAGGCTAGAGCTTTTGATACTTGGGAGGAAACCAAAGGGATCGTAGAGTGTGGTTATTGGCATGCGGCCGCTAATAGAATGTATTATGCTTGTTATTATATGACCACGGCACTGTTAATTAAAAATGGCTTTCAGGCTTCTACGCATTCAGGAGTGATTCGTTTATTAGGTCTTCATTTTGTAAGTACAGGAATAATCAGTAAAGACTTGGGACGTTTTTATAGTAAACTATTTGAGTTGAGACAAAGTGGGGATTATGATGATTGGATTGTGATCGATGCCAATGAGATTCTTCCCTTGATGGATTCTGTTGATAATTATTTGAATACCTTGCTTTCGTTGATAGAGGGAAAAGCATGAGGCTATCCTTGTCTTCTTTGCCGTAAATAGTTTAAAAAATTGAATATCGCATATCATTTGGCTTGGTATGCGTAATATACGTATACCAAAACTTGACTTCTCTATAGATTTCCTGAAATATATAATCTTATAACTTATGAATATCGCAATTATCGGCACCGGCTACGTAGGCCTGGTGTCCGGGACTTGTTTTGCCGAGATGGGGGTTGATGTCACTTGCGTGGATGTCAACCGGGAGAAAATAAATGGCTTGTTGGAGGGGAATATCCCGATTTATGAGCCGGGGTTGGAAGAGATGGTATTGCGTAATTCCAAGGAAGGCAGACTTCATTTTACGACGGATCTGGCCTCTTGTCTGGATAACGTGGATATCGTTTTTAGCGCCGTGGGTACGCCACCGGACGAGGATGGTAGCGCCGACCTGCGTTATGTGTTGGAGGTCGCTCGTACGTTTGGCCAATATATTAAGAAATATACGGTATTGGTAACCAAGAGTACGGTTCCCGTGGGTACGGCACGGAAGGTAAAGGCTGCGATTCAAGAGGAGTTGAGTAAACGTGGGATGGATATCCCCTTTGATGTGGCCTCGAATCCGGAGTTCTTGAAGGAGGGTGCGGCCATCAAGGATTTCATGAGTCCGGATCGGGTAGTGGTCGGTGTGGAGTCGGAGAGGGCGAAGGAGATGATGCGTAAACTTTACCGTCCGTTCCTCCTGAATAATTTCCGGGTGATCTTTACGGATATTCCCTCGGCGGAGATGATTAAGTACGCGGCTAATTCCATGTTGGCTACTCGTATCTCGTTCATGAATGATATAGCGAATCTTTGCGAGTTGGTTGGCGCTGACGTGAATATGGTCCGGAAGGGGATCGGTTCGGACAGTCGAATCGGTAATAAATTCCTGTATCCGGGATGTGGCTATGGAGGTAGTTGTTTCCCTAAAGACGTGAAGGCTCTTATCAAGACGGCGGAAAAGAATGGTTATCCGATGGGAGTGCTAAAGGCCGTGGAGGAGGTGAATGAACGTCAGAAGACGATCCTTTATACGAAGCTTAGAAAACATTTTGACTCTTTGGAGGGGAGAACGATCGCTCTCTGGGGCTTGTCTTTCAAGCCGGAGACGGATGATATGCGTGAGGCTACCTCTTTGGTGATGATTGATCTTTTACGGAAAGCGGGTGCCGTGGTCAAGGTGTTTGATCCTGTGGCGATAGGCGAGTGCAAACGTAGAGTTGCTGATCGGGTTGTTTACGCGAAGGATATGTATGAGGCGGTAATCGATGCAGACGCATTGTTGTTGTTGACCGAGTGGAAACAGTTTCGCTTGCCAAGTTGGGCCGTGATCAAGAAAGTGATGAGGCAACCTTTGCTGCTGGATGGTCGCAATATCTATGACGCGAAGGAATTGGGTGAGCTAGGCTTTACCTATGAATGTATCGGAAAATAGTTATGTATAATTTCGGTTTGGTCTCCATTATTACTCCTTCTTATAATTCTTCGTCTTTTATAGCGGGAACCATTGAGTCGATTCTTTCGCAGACTTATCTTAATTGGGAACTGTTGATTACTGACGATTGCTCTACGGATCGTTCTGTTGAGATCATAGAGCGGTATATTCAAAGGGATTCCCGTATTAAGTTGTTCCGGTTAGAAAAGAATTGTGGGGCGGGTGTTTGCCGGAATCGCTCTATCTCGGAGGCCAAAGGACGATTTATCGCTTTTTGCGATAGTGATGATCGATGGTGTCCGGAGAAGCTGGAGAAACAGTTGGCTTTTATGCGAGAGAAGGATTGTGCCTTATCTTATACCTCGTATATGACTTGCGACGAGAGTGGAAAGATTTCCAGCATTGTTATCGGAAAAAGAAGGGAGACCTATTTCTCTATGCGGTGTGATGATGGGATTGGCTGCTTGACCGCTGTCTATGATACGGAGAAAGTGGGAAAGGTCTTTATGCCGGAATTACGTAAACGGCAAGATTGGGGGTTATGGCTTACCATACTTAGGCGTTGTGAGGTCGCTTACGGCTTGAAAGAGCCATTGGCGATTTACCGAATTCACTCAAGTTCTATCTCTCGGAATAAATGGTCTCTCATAAAGTATAATTTACGTGTTTATAGAACGGTTCTCGGATATTCCCCGATGGCTTCGTATCTGTATTTCTTTATTCTGTTTTTACCTTCTTATTTTTCTAAGAAAGTATTCTTGAGGTTAGTAAATAGATAATTTGGAAACAGCTTTATTCGATATAACACGGCCTTGTCATGACTGACTTGTGCCGTGTTTTTTTATTTATTTACTTGATCATTGCAATGATATTCTTCCCAAGTATGATCCCAAGGAAGACCGCTATCAAACCAAGGATATTACTGGCAAGTACATTGAGTAGTGCCATCTTGTATTCTCCGGTACGCATAAGTACCATCGTGTCGAGAGCGAAAGAAGAGAAAGTCGTGAAACCACCGAAAAGACCAGTGAATAGGAAAGCTCTTGTATTGATAGAAAAATTATAGGCTTCCGCTATACTCCAGCAGAAGCCGATTAAAAAGGAGCCGATCACATTGACCGACAAGATACCAAAAGGAAAGGAGTAAAGCATCGATCGTTGCACCCACGTGGAAACTCCGAACCGTAGCGCAGATCCGATAGCTCCTCCTATTATTAAAAGAAAAACCTTTATCATAATTAACCTAGTGTGTTTCCCCCGGGCTAGGTTAAGGCCCGGGGAGATGGTAAATGATTTAGGTTTTCAATTTAATTGGCCGACTCAAACTGTCTCAAGAAACGAACATCGTTTTCCGAGAACATGCGTAAGTCTTTTACTTGGTATTTCAAATTGGTAATACGCTCGATACCCATTCCCAATGCGTAGCCTGAATAAACCTTGCTATCGATACCGCAGTTCTCAAGCACGTTCGGGTCTACCATACCGCAACCGAGGATCTCTACCCAACCGGTTCCTTTACAGAAGGGGCAACCCTTACCTCCACAAATGTTGCAGGAGATGTCCATCTCGGCGGATGGCTCCGTGAACGGGAAGTAAGAAGGACGCAAGCGAATTTTTGTATCCGGACTGAACATTTCCTTGGCGAAGAACAACAAGGCTTGTTTCAAGTCGGCGAATGAGACGTTCTTATCTACATATAACGCTTCTACTTGATGGAAGAAACAGTGAGCACGATAGGAGATAGCCTCATTACGATATACACGTCCCGGACAGATGATACGGATAGGCGGTTCTTGCTTTTCCATTACTCGGGTCTGTACGGAAGAAGTATGTGTGCGAAGCAATACATCCGGGTTATGCTGGATAAAGAACGTATCTTGCATATCGCGGGCAGGATGGTCCTCGGCGAAATTCAAGGAAGAGAAGACATGCCAGTCGTCCTCGATTTCCGGTCCCTCAGCGATGCTGAATCCTAACCGTCCGAATATATCGCAAATTTCTTTCTTTACAAGTGATAGAGGATGACGAGTGCCTAGTTCGATCGGGTAAGCCGTACGAGTCAAATCAATATCATCGTTTGCGGTCTGTACATTCTCAAAGCTTTCTTTTAATTCGTTGATCTTGCTCTGGGTTGTTTCCTTCAGTTCGTTCAAGTATTTACCAACCTCACGTTTTTGATCAGCCGCCACATTACGGAAATCATTCATCAACGCCGATATCTCGCCTTTTTTGCTGAGATACTTTATACGTAAAGCTTCTAGTTCCTCGGCATTTGCCGCTTTCATATTCTCTACTTCATGAAGCAGAGCCTTAATTTTATCGAGCATTTCTAATCACACTTTGTATTTGTCATGCAAAAGTACGCCTTTCTTTTGAAACCGCAAGGGATTCGTAAGGTTTTTTAGTTAAATGTAAGCGCAGACACTTAGGTGTCTTGTTTTATATATTAAAGTATTTATATATCTTCGCAGCATAATCAAACTATAAATTAATTAATGGAAATAGTCATTATTATTGGCCTTATCTTACTGAATGGAATTCTTGCGATGTCGGAAATCGCTTTGGTCTCGGCCCGGAAGGCTAGGTTGGAAACCGAAGCGAAACGTGGTAATAAATCTGCGGGCACTGCTTTGAAGCTGGCAAATGAGCCGGATAAGTTTCTCTCAACCATCCAGATCGGAATTACCTTGATCGGTATCTTGACCGGTTTGTACTCTGGCGAGGCGTTAGCTCATAATTTCGCTGTTATAATAGCGCAAATACCGGCCCTAGAACCGTATGCGTTGGGGATCGCTAAAACGACGATCGTTATTATCGTGACGTATCTTACACTTATATTCGGAGAGTTGGTACCGAAGCGGATCGGCATGGGGTGTGCCGAGAAGGTCTCTATGTTAGTTGCTAAACCCATGAATTTTCTTTCCTTGATATCTTCTCCTTTTGTTTGGCTACTTTCAAAGAGTACGGCGTTGGCTGTGAAGATGACGGGCGTGGATACGAAAGAGGAAAATAGGGTAACAGAGGAAGAAATCAAGGCGATCGTGAAAGAGGGCTTCGACGGTGGCGAGGTGCAAGAGGTAGAGCAGGACATCGTAGAGCGGGTCTTTAATCTGGGAGACCGTAACGTGGGTTCTATCATGACGCATCGTAGCGAGCTGGTTTGGCTGGATGTGACGGATAGTACGGAGAAGATTCGGGAGAAAGTGGAGGAGAACTTATTTAATATATATCCCGTGGCTTCGGAGAAGTTCGATAATATAGTAGGAGTCGTTTATCTGAAAGATTTGTTCGGAAGGATCGACCAACCGGATTTCTCGATCAACCAAGTACTTCGCCCGGCACAGTTCGTTCCCGAGAACCAGAGCGTATATAACGCCTTGGAATCTTTCAAGCAGACACACGTGAAATATGGACTCGTTACGGATGAGTTCGGAGGCATTCAAGGTATCGTAACCTTGAAGGATATCATGGAAGGCTTGATCGGGCAAGTACCGGAAGTCGGAGAGGAGTCCGAGATCATACAACGTGAGGATGGTACTTGGTTGGTGGACGGCCAATATTCTTTCTATGATTTCTTGGAATATTTCGACATGGAGGATTTGTATGCCGAGCATGATTATAATACCTTGAGCGGCTTGATCCTAGAGATATTGGAACGTGTACCGAAGACGGGTGAGAAATTAAAGTGGCTGGACTTTGAGTTCGAGATCGTAGATATGGATGGCGCCCGGATCGATAAGGTTTTGGTCAAGTACTTGAAAAATGGGTAAAATGTCTTTTTAGAAGAGTACGCCGAGTGAGATACTCATCACGTTCGTTCGCTTGTCAATATTGATATCATAATTAATCTCGGGAACCGGGTTGTTGACTTTCTCGAAATCGGATTCCACTTGATTCAATCCGAACTCATAGACAAAGTCGAAGAATAGCCGTCCGATGCTAACCCCTACGCCCGTAGCGATATTGACTCCGAACGGGGTGTTGTCATTCACGTATTCTACGTGCGTGGTGGAAGACTCTACCGTATAGGCGATCTTATAGTTGTATTTTAATTTGGGGCCGACCATAAGGCTAAGTCCGTAAGGCCCTTTCTTCACTAGGTTATAGCCTACCATTATGGGAACCTCTAAGGAACTGGTTTTCATCATCAAGAGGTCGGTAGTTGCCGATGTATTGGACATCATATTATTTTCCGGCAAACTTTGAGGTATGGAAAAACGGATATTTCCCTCAGAACGATGCCATGAGAAACTAGGCTGGAGGAAGAACCGTTCGATATTGACCCGGCAAAAGACCGCGGCCAGATAACCTACCTTATATTCGATGTCTATATTCTCCGCTTCCTTCCCATTGATGGAAAGGGAGTTTATGACTGGGAAAGTGGCGTTGAATCCTACTTTGGCTCCAAAGTTGAATGCTTTGTCCTCGAAACGCATGAAGCTCTGGGCTTCTGCTAACAGACCGAAAGATAGCAACGCTCCTATAAGGTAGACTTTTTTCATACCGTTATTTTTTCTTTTTCACGGACCAGCCGAATTTACCGACAAATTCACCTAACCCGTAATACTTACCATGCGAGTAAGCCAAAAGATCCGCTTTCTGCATATCAAAAGCCCCTGTCTCTGGGTCTAGATATCGGTCATCGGCCTGTACGTTTACGACATCAGCGATAAACATATCATGACTTCCGAGAGCGATTACCTCTTTTACCCGGCATTCGATACAAAGCGGAGACTCGTCTATCGTAGGGGCGTTAACGACGGTCGCTTTTCCGGGAGTGAGCTTCATCTCCTCGAATTTATGATGGTCTTTCCCTGAGTTTACCCCGCACCAATCCGTGGCGTAGGCCAGCTCACGATTCGTCAAGTTGATGACGAATTCCATATTCTTCTTCAAGATCGGATAAGAGAATCGTTCCGGACGTACGGATATATAACACATCGCCGGATTCGTACAAATCGTACCGACCCATGCGACTGTTATTATATTGTATTCGGAAGGCTCATTCCCACAACTCACCATTACGGCAGGCAATGGATAGATCATGGTTCCCGGTTTCCAATCGTGCTTCATAATAAAAACTGCGTTTTTATAATTGAAAGTTGAGAATTGAGAATTAAAGATTCCGTAAAGCTAATTCTCAATTCTCAATTCTTAATTTTCAATTATCTAATGATTATGTCCTCTTTATTAATCTTACGTTCGCAATAATGACATTTAATGGTTCCCTTCTCCTTGTCGATCACGTGGAAGCGGGAAAGCATCGGCTCATTATTGGTGATACATTTCGGATTGTTACATTTGACCAAGCCAATCAGCTCGTCGGGTAAAGTAACCGTCTTCTTCTCTACAACCTCATAATCACGGATAATGTTCAAAATAATATTCGGGGCGATCATGGCGATACGGTTGATCTCGTCCTCCTCGAAAAACTTGTCGGCGATCTTGATCATACCCTTGCATCCCATCTTGTTGCTATGGAAATTATTGCCGATCGTGATCGTATTGTTCATTTTCTCCAGTCCCAGTAAAGAGGCTACCTTGAATAATTGGCTGGGAGGAATATGGTCTATGGCGGTACCGTTCTCTAAAGCGGCTACCTGCAACTCTTTTTTCTTTTCTGCTGACATAAAACTTCGTTTTTATTCGTCGATAGATATACCTAAAACTTCGCAAATGATAGCTTGGCGTGCGAACAGCCCGTTGCGTGCCTGCTGGATGTAATAAGCCTTTGGATTGTCATCTACATCGTAAGCTATCTCATTCACACGGGGTAGCGGATGTAAGATACGCAGGTTCTCACGGCTGTTTCTCAGCATGTCGTTACGCAGGATATACACGTTCTTTACCCGCTCATACTCTTCCAAGTCTGTGAAACGCTCACGTTGTACACGGGTCATATAAAGGATATCCGTCTGGTTGATGATATCTTCCGTGAAATCGGTATGCTCCTCGTATTTGAGTCCGTGCTTGTCGCAGAAGTTCTTTTGCTCGTCCGGCATGCGCAGCTCGTTCGGCGCGACGAAGTGGAAGGTCGGATGGAAGTGAGACATTCCCACGATCAAGGAGTGAACCGTACGGCCATACTTCAAATCGCCGACCATCGTGATGGTGAGGTTATCCAGCTTGCCTTGTGTCTTGCGAATGGAATACAGGTCCAGCATGGTTTGCGAGGGATGTTGGTTCGCCCCGTCACCAGCATTGATGATAGGGACATCCGTCACCTCGGAAGCATAGCGGGCGGCTCCTTCCAGATGATGTCTCATAATGATCAAGTCCACGTAATTGCTTACCATCAAGATCGTATCTTTCAAGGTCTCGCCCTTGGAGGAACTAGTCGTGGAAGCGTCCGAGAAACCGATCACCCGTCCACCTAAACGGTTTACAGCTGTCTCGAAACTCAGTCTCGTACGTGTAGAGGGCTCGAAGAACAGGGTGGCGGCGACTTTGCCTTCCAGTAATTTCCGGTTCGGATTCTCCTCAAACTTCCTTGCGTTATCCAGAATACGAAGAATGTCCTCTTTGGAACATTGATCGATAGAAACTAAACTTTTACTTTTCATAGGTTGTGTATATTCTGTCTTATGTACGCGAATGTATAAAAAAAGCGGAGACCGAAGGGCCTCCGCTTTATATTTTATTTTAAGAAATCAACTAGACTTGCCGGAAGATAGAACGTGTTATTTTTATCGACATAAACGACGACAGAGTTTAACCGTATCTCATCTTGGCCTTTCTTCCCGGACTTCACGATATTGGAGAACGGGGTGATCGTTAGCTGTTTTTTCTTATCTTTCTTGTTCTTAACGATCAAGGTTGGAGAACCTTTCTCGTCGGCGGCAGGGACGATCTCGCAAGTGTAATCCTCGAATACGTCCGTGTGGCGTGCGAAGTTCTTGTTTGTAAGATCTTCCAAGTTTTCGTGTGTCAATCCGAACAAATTGCATAAGTACTCATTCAGCTCGATGTTCGTATTCATACCTAGGGGTAAGGTTCCTTGCGGATGGTAAGCGGCTAGGAATACTTCCTCGCCCGTATGGCCGCCGGTCGTGAAACCGAAGCAAGTGCGGGAAGTGATGATATGCGCCATCAATCCGGTTAACGAGCCACTGTACATGGAGGAATTATCTTCCGGTTTGCGTTGGTCTTCCGGTATCGGGCTATTCTTATAATCCTTGCAATTGTTTAACGCGTTCATCTCTTCCGGAGTCAGCTCGAAGCCGGCGTAGGTGCGGAATACGTTTTGCACTTCTGAGTTAGGAACGCTGTTTACCTTGTTGGCGAAACCCTCGGCGGTCAATTTATACAGGGAGAATTGGTGGAACAATTGGTCTTTCGTCAATTTATCGTAACCTTTACAATCTCTTCTACCTAAGCTGATACCGCTGTTTCCGTGGTCGGGTACGATGACAACGGCAGTCTCGCCGTTATTGCGTGCGAACTCCAATGCGGCACCGCAGGCACGATCGAATGCCAAGAAATCGGTAGCCATACCTACCGGGTCATTGCCATGAGCGGCCCAGTCTACCTTACTGCCTTCTACCATTAAGAAGAAACCATTCGGGTTCTTGGATAATTTGTCGATCGCCTTACGAGTCATTTCCTCGATAGAAGGTTGCTCTTCCGGATTGCGGTCGATATCGTAAGCCATTTCCTTGTTGCCATATAAAGCCCACATCTTCTGATTATTATCGGCACGCATACCTTTCAAGTCATTTTTATAAACATTGTATCCGTTCGCCAATAGATAATCTTCCATATCCTTTGTAAGGATAGAAACTCCACCACCGATAACGACATCGATATCATTATGAACCATCTGCGGAGCGATCCAGTCGTATTTACCACGATTGTAGCTATGAGCGGAGCAGTCCGCCGGGGTAGCGTGTGGGAATTCGCAAGTGAAAACCAATCCTGTAGCTTTGCCCTGCAACATCTTGCCAGCCTCCAATACGGTGGTAAGCGGTTGGAAGGCACGGGCCGGGTCGGTCGGGTAGATATCGTTATCACCGTCGTTCTCCGGGTAAGTGGATACATAACCCGTACGGCTCGGCTGTCCGGTCATGTAGCATGATGTAGTAGGAGCGGAGTCGCCGATAGGGGCGTTAGAAGAATGCGTACGCACCGTTCCGCACAAATACGGGTCGATGTTCAATTTCGGTTTGCTGGGATCTTGGTACCATTGTAACCAACGGGCGATAGAGATAGTCGCCAATGAGGTTCCGTCCGGGATTAAGAGAATCACGTTCTTGACAGGCTTCACGTTCTCCTTTTCCACGGCATTGGCCGGCATAATGATAATAGCCAGCAAAAGTAGAAAAGCTAATGTTTTTTTCATGTGCTTTAATTTAATAATGTATAACAAATTCTTCTATTAAATCTTAATTTCCAAGTGGGATGATCTCCTCGTTGAACCGTGTCAACTTCTCCACGCCCGTCTCCGTTACAAGGAAACTGTTCTCGATACCCACGGCACCGACACCCGGGATCACGAATTTGGGCTCCAAGGCGAATACCATATTCGGTAAAAGCTCCTCTTTCGAGCGAGGGGTAAGCACAGGTAGCTCATTGATCTGTATACCGATGCCATGTCCTACGAATTTAGCCTGTTGCTCGGTTCCCATAAAGTTAGCCGAAAGACCTTCTTTCTTAGCGATATTCGCCGCTATATTATATAAATCCGAACAAGCGGTTCCCGGGCGGGTAGCGTTTTCCACCTCCTGTTGTATCGTAAGGGCCACTTGATGCGCCCGATATGCTTCCTCCGTCAGGCGGCCTACGGAGAAGACACGGGTCATGTCCGTCATATAAGCCGTATAATTGCCGGCCATATCCACCATGATAGCGGTACCTTCTTTTAATAAAGTACCGTTAGCGCCTAGCGGACAAGAAGCGTCTATGCCGCCTCCGCCCAAAGCGAAATCAAAAGGGGATGGGGTCTCGGCGTTTTCCCCGGCGAGAATACTACCCATATAGATATCCATATTGGCTCCGAAAGCACGGAAAAGACCGATCGAGCCGTTCTTGCGCATACGTTTCTCGATCTCGTACTGAAACTCCAAGTCTGTCATACCGGGACGGAAGCATTCCGGGATCTCGCTATAAGTAGCCTCGTGCTTGCGGGCGGCGATACGGAATTGCCCGATCTCCCAAGGGGTTTTTACCCGGCGAAGGTTTCGCATGAAAGCGGTGGCGTTACCGGCCTCCTCCGGTTGGAATACCTTTTGTAAACGGATATATTCATTATAAGTTAACTCATCTGCCTCTAATAAGAGTCTTTTCGGCATCTTAATTCCTCGTTCCGCAAATAAGGGTGGGATGTCTTCCGGCTTACGGATGTATTCCACTTGATGTCCTGAAAGCCCGTTCGGTCGCTTGATCAAGAACCACGGCTCACCGTCTACCGGCAAATAAAAATAACCACTATAGATTTGTCCTGTCGTATAATAAAGATTTACATCTACGGTAAGCAAACAGGCATCCATACCCATTTTTGCCATACCATCTCTCATCCGATCCCATTTTATCTTTAGGTCGTTCTTCAATTCTTCTGAAATCATCTTCCTTTGTATTACTTTTATTTTGTACCGGGCATCAAAGGTAACAAGAATTTACGAGATTTAAGTGGATTTGAGGTGAATAAAGTATTACAAACGCATATATGCGAATATACGGTTGAATAGGGAAATCTTCTTATGAATAAAGATAATCGTATCTGTATCTATTCCTTGATTCTCGTCGTGAATCCTATAAACCACGGCGTGGTCTTTACAGATCATGGCGTGGTTTACAAAGACCACGCCGTGGTTTGTAGAATAGAAGTAGATCCGATATAGAATATATAAGTATTCAGCTGATTATTCTTGCGGAACAGATAGGGTATTCGATACTATTGGACCGGGATCTTGATAACCACCTTCCGGATATTCCCTTGGCCGATACCCGGGGCGTGCCCGTCTTCCGGGAAATAAATGGCGAATTGTCCGGGATAGATTTTCGTATAGGCGGTAGGTTTGTCGATATAAAAGGCGATATCTTGCTCCTCGTTGTATGGAACGGACTCCTCTAGTAATTGATCTCCCGGTTTCCATCCGATTTTCTCTACGCCCAATAAGGGGAATTGGATATCGATAAATTTCTTGTGGGTCTCGATGGCCGCTTCCGACTTCTCCTTTCCGAAGAGGCTGGCGATGCTAACCGTGAAACCAGCGTCCGCTATATCGTATTTACCATCTTCCATTTTTGAAAAATCAGTAGACTTAACATAGTCAAAAGCCTGCTTAAACAGCGGATGGATACATTCGATCCGCTTAGAGTTCTCAAGTGAGTCTAGAATCATATTGTTATTAAGTTTTAGTAATTGGTTTGAAAATCGTTACAAATGTCGGGTATTTCCCTGTTAAATAATAGTCATATTTCTCAAATAAATCTATTAAGTTCCTAGGTTTCTTAACGTACGTAAATACTGTTTCGTAAAGTTTGCAATCTGGTTGCAATCATATTTATCGTATCTTTGTTATTCATTTATATATAACTAAACAGGTGATACGATCTATGAAAGATTTGGAGACAATTATACTACCGGTTCTCGAGATGAGTTGTGCCGTATGTGCCAATAACGTAGAGAATACGGTGAAGGGACTTCCCGGCGTGGAGGAGGCATCGGTGAATTTCGCGGTGAATACGCTTTCCGTCAAATACCATCCATCCTTGATTACTCCTCAGAAAATGAGAGAGGCCGTGCAGGAGGCCGGATACGATTTGGTCGTGGAGGTAGAGGATCCGACGGCGGTACAGGAAGAGATGGCACGAGAGCATTACCGGAAGCTACGCCGGAATACGATCGGGGCGTGGGTACTTTCCATTCCGCTGGCCCTGCTGGGAATGGTGTTTATGCATACGCCCGGCGGTAACTGGATCATGATGGCGCTGGCCTTGGTGATTATGATCGTGTTCGGGCGGTCGTTCTACGTGAACGGCGTGCGCCATGCGTTGCACGGTAGCGCCAATATGGATACATTGGTGGCGTTGAGTACCTCGATCGCTTTCCTGTTCAGTTTCTTCAATACCGTATATCCGCGGTTCTGGTATGAGAAAGGATTGGAGCCGCATGTTTATTATGAGGCATCCGGCGTGATCATAGCGTTCGTCCTGTTGGGCAAACTTCTGGAGGAGCGGGCGAAGAACAGCACTTCTTCCGCTATCAAGAGCTTGATGGGATTGCAGCCTAAAACCGCCCGTCGTGTGCGAGATGGTCAGGAGGAAGAGGTCTCTATCTCGTTCTTGCGGGTGGGAGATCTTGTCAGTGTCCGTCCCGGTGAGAAGATCCCGGTGGACGGCATGGTGTCTCAAGGTTCCTCTTCCGTGGATGAGAGCATGTTGAGTGGCGAGCCGATCCCTGTCGTGAAATCACAAGGTGACCGGGTCTTGGCCGGGACGATCAACCAAAAGGGCGCTTTCTTGATGGAGGCGACCGGGGTGGGGAGCGCTACCGTATTATCGCAAATCGTACAGATGGTACAAGCCGCTCAAGGAAGTAAGGCGCCCGTGCAGCGTATCGTTGATAAAATAAGTGGTATATTTGTACCGATCGTTGTCGGATTGGCGATACTCACTTTTATCGTCTGGCTGGTAGTAGGAGGAAGCGGGTACTTCTCGTACGCTCTCTTATCGGCGGTATCGGTATTGGTGATCGCTTGCCCTTGCGCGTTGGGACTTGCTACGCCAACTGCCTTGATGGTCGGGATGGGTAAAGGCGCCGAGCATCATATATTGATCAAAGACGCATTTGCCTTGGAAAACCTTTGTAAGGTGGATACCGTCGTGCTGGATAAGACCGGGACCTTGACCGAGGGCGTGCCCGAGGTGACAGACTCTTTCTGGATATCGGAGGCGAGCCGGGATATGCTGGATATCCTTTATACTGCCGAGATGAAGTCTGAGCATCCTTTGGCGTCCGCTATCCTCTCATGGTTGAAAGGAACGGAGGCTGCGGAGATCGACGCTGATAGTTTCGAGAGCGTAACGGGGCGTGGTATCCAAATGCAGGTACATGGCGTGACGTATTGGGTAGGAAGCAAAGGCTTTTTGGAAACCTTCAAGGCGATGGTTCCGCCCGAGGCTGGGCGGGAAATCATCCGGTGGGAAGAGGATGGCAAGAGTATCGTTTATTACGGTTGGGAAGCGGAATTGCTTGCGGTCATGGCTATTTCGGATCGGT
This sequence comes from Parabacteroides sp. Y3-G-102, assembly GCF_023656845.1. Lineage (NCBI taxonomy): Bacteria > Pseudomonadati > Bacteroidota > Bacteroidia > Bacteroidales > Tannerellaceae > Parabacteroides > Parabacteroides sp. Y3-G-102. Next base: position 52,077 of record NZ_JAMOKU010000017.1, read on the forward strand.
TGAAACCTACGTCGGGAGAGGCGGTAGAGGCCTTGAAAGAAATGGGTATCGAGGTTCATTTATTGACCGGCGATGGGAAACGGACTGCCGAGACTGTTGCGGCCATGCTGGATATCCGTCATTATAAGGCGGATGTCTTGCCGAGCGATAAGGAGGAGTATATCCGTTCCTTGCAAGCCGCCGGAAGGAAAGTGGCTATGGTTGGGGATGGTATCAACGACTCGCAAGCTTTAGCCCGTGCGGATGTGAGCATTGCGATGGGTAAGGGAACGGATATCGCCATGGATGTGGCGATGGTCACGTTGATTACTTCGGATTTGATGTTATTGCCGGATGCGATCCGCTTGTCGAAACGTACGGTTCGCTCGATCCACCAGAATTTATTCTGGGCATTTATCTATAACTTGATCGGAATCCCATTGGCGGCGGGTGTCTTATTCCCGGTGAACGGACTGTTACTGAACCCGATGTTGGCGAGCGCCGCGATGGCTTTCAGTTCCGTGTCGGTGGTATTAAATAGCTTACGGTTGAAATGGAGTAAACTTTAAATAATAAGTAGAGATATGGCAACATTAAAATTTAAGACAAACGCTAAATGTGGCGGATGTGTAGCGGCTATCGGCGCTAAGTTGAATAAATTAGTAAAAGAGGACGCATGGTCGATCGACTTGAAATCCCCGGATAAAACATTGACTATAACAACCGATCTTCCGGCGGAGACCATTCTTTCAGCCGTATCGGAGGCCGGTTTCAAGGCCAGCGCCTTGTAGTCGTAGCGATCGGATGGATGAGAAAACAAAGACAGACTCATGGTGAGGAAGTAGCGAATGTGCTTACGCATGGCGCGGGTATGTTGTTCGGCTTAACGGCGATTATCGTCTTGATGATCGCCGGGATTCGTACAGGTGATCCGTGGGTGATCGGTAGTTTCGCCGTTTATGCGTTGTGCATGACTTCCTCGTATGTGACCTCTACCTTTTACCACGCCGCTTCCGATCCCAAGCGAAAATGCCAGTTGCGCCGTTGGGATCATAGCGCTATTTATTTGCATATCGCAGGTACTTATACGCCATTTACCTTGGTGGCTCTCCGCGACGAGGGTTTCTGGGGCTGGGGATTATTTATTACGGTTTGGCTGGCCGCGGTTATCGGCGTATGGTTTAGTTTCCGTCGGATGAAGAAAAAGGATAATCTGAAAACGGTTTGTTATCTGCTGATGAGTTGGGTGGTGATTATCGCTTTCAAACCTTTGATCGATGTTTTCCAGCGTACGGATTCGATGTATGTCTTATATTGGCTGATCGGAGGAGGCTTGTTCTATTCCTTAGGAACGATTTTCTTCTTTCTGGATAAATATAAATATATGCATTCCGCATGGCATTTATTCGTTCTCGGGGGAACGGTTTGCCATTTTATAGCGATCTATAATTTGGTGTAAGGAAAAATAAAGAAGCCGGAACTGTGTTTGGCGGTTCCGGCTTCTTTGTTTCTTGTTCTTCCGTATGTTGTTTCTCGTATTTATAATCCGCTAAAATCAACCCCATTGAAAAGCAAGGAAGGGATTCGCCAGCTGGAGGATAGGCGGGGGTCGTTTCCGACTTCCGCTAGGTTACTCCATAGGGAGAGCATATTACCCGTGGCGTTCATCTCGGAGATCGGTTGGGATAGCTTGCCTCTCTCGATCAAGAAACCTTCCACGCCATACGAGAAATCGCCGGTCGTGCTATTGCAGTTTCCACCGTTGAAGCCGGTCACCAATATACCTTTGTCGATAGAGGCGATCAATCCGTCCAGATCCTTATCACCATTCCGCATGGTAAGAATCGAGGGAGAGCCGATCGTTTGTTCCATGCCCATCTTGTTGGCGGAATACGTATCGATATAATACGTTTTCAATATACCCTGCTCGAATACCGGAAGACGTTTCGTGGCAACACCCTCGCTATCGAAATAACGTGCGCCGGAAGCCTTTACCAAATGAGGCTCATCTATCAAGGTCATCTTGTCGCTCGCTACCTTTTGGTCGATCTTATCCAACAAGAAAGAGTTCTTTTGCTGGATGGAGGAACCGTAAATGGCTCCGATTACTGGAGAAAGCAGACGACTGGAGTTCATGTTATCCACGATCATGGTATATTTACCGGACGCCACTTTCCGCTGTCCCAGTTTTCGAAGCACCCGTTCCAGCGCTTTCGTACCGATACCGGTCTTCACCAGCTCGTCATAATACAAGGAAGAGTCGTACCAATAAGACTCGGGACGGGCGTCGCCCTCCCCACGGATGCTGACACTCCCCACCAAGCCATAAGAGGAACCGGAAGCCTCGCCTTCGAAACCGTTGCTGGCTACCATGTACTTAAAGTCCTTCTCGTCGCTGTAGGAAGCGTTGGCGGAGATGATCCGGTCGTCCTTGCCCATGATCTCCTCACAGACGCTCATGGCCAACGCTACCTTGTCGTCCGGTTGCACGGAGTCGAAATTCGGGTCGACCAATCGCAAGTCCGCCGCCCCACCTTTATAATACAAGGAAGCGTCCGGCAGCGTGCGAGCCTTGTCCTCGGCGAGGAAACGAGTGGCGGCGATACCATCCTTGATGAACTTCTCCAGCTCTTTCTTATCCAAGCGATTGGTAGAGTAGGAGCCGTAACGGCCGTCCACGAACAAATGAACCACCATGCTGTTCTCGGACGCCTGTTGCAGACGGTCTATTTTCATATCCCGTATCTCAAACGAACTGCTGGAACCATTGTAAAGCGTGACACGTGAAGATTGGCAACCATTCTTCAAGGCATATTCCATGGCCCATTGAGCCAATTTCTTATTTTCGTTTGTTATCATATTAGTTTTCTCCTCCTACTGTAAGTTTGCTGACTAAAGCCGACGGCATACCGCAGGTTACCGGGCAAGACTGTCCATCCTTACCGCAGGTCCATGTGCCGTTATCCATTTTATAATTATTACCCACCATCGTGATATCCGCCAACGCTTTCGGGCCGTTACCGATGATATTGATATCCTTGATAGGTTGGGTAAGCTTGCCGTTCTCGATCAAGTAACCATCCTTCACGAAGAAGGTAAAATCGCCCGCGCCGATCTGTACCTGCCCGTTCGTGAAGTTGGCGGCATAGATACCTTTCTTTACGGTAGAGATGATCTCCTCTTCCGTCACGTTTCCCGCTTCCATATAAGTGGCACGCATACGGGGGATAGGCATCTGACGGAAAGACTCCCGGCGGCCATTGCCCGTAGAGGGGATGCCGTAATGTTTCGCGCTGATACGATCGTGCAGATAACTGGTCAAGACTCCCTCCCGTACGATATAGGTTTTTTGTCCGTCCACACCCTCGTCATCGATATTGACCGAGCCCCGGTTGAAAGGAATCGTGCCGTCGTCCACCACGTTGATATGCTCGTTACAAACTTTCTTGTTCAGTTGATCAGAGAAAATAGAGGTGTTCTTACGGTTGAAATCTGCCTCGAAAGCATGGCCGATCGCCTCGTGCAATAAGATGCCAGAGCCACCGGCACCCATGACAACGGGCATTTCCCCGCCTTTAGGCTTGATCGCCTGAAATAAGATAGAGGTCTTATCCACCGCCTCTTGGGCAAGCTCGTCGATCAGGTCGTCCGTCAGGAATTCCGCTCCCATACGAAAAGCCCGTGCGGCGTACGAGTTCTCGATCTTCCCGTTATCCTCCATAATACAGACGGCACTCAAAGCACTCATCGGGCGATAATCGTAATAAATCTGCCCTTCCGAGTTACAGAATAAGATATGAGAGGTCGTGTCTCCCAAAGAGGCCATCACCTTGGTGACCCGCTTGTCCTTGGCGAAGATCTGATCGTTCAGTTTCTGCAAGAAAGGCATCTTGTCATTAATGGCTATCTCGTCCCAAGGTGTTTGTACGCTATAGAAATTGTTCGTATGCTTTTCTTCCGTTAAGTTGATAGGAGCGGTATTCGCTGATCCGGTGGCGATCCGTGCGGCCGTACGAGCCGCCTTCAGCATCTCGTCCAAGCTGACGTTCTCCACGTAGGCATATCCCGTTTGGTCGCCGGACAAAACACGTACGCCCATCCCAAAATCGATGTTAGATGAGGCACGGTTTACGGCACCATCCTGCAACCCCACGTTGTTCCTGTATGAATGCTCAAAAAACAAATCGGCATAATCCCCGCCTTTCTCCAAGGCTGCTGCCAATACTTTCCTCAAATCCCCCTCACTCACCTTGAAATAATTCATGGCGAATGAAATACCGGCTGCTTTATCACTCTCACTACCGGTGCAACTTCCTAGTAGGGAAGGAGCCGCTAATGTTCCAAGCATAACCATACTTCCTGTTTTAATGAAATCACGTCTGTTAATATTCATGTTGTTGTTGTTTAGCCCAATCCATCACGTTTGCGGGTGGACGTTGATTCAATAACTCTTTTTTCATAAAATCCATGTAAGGAGCTACGTGCTTGAAGAATTTCTTGTATCCCTTACATAGATAATTTAGTCCCGGTTCTCCATTCGGCGTATGGAGGAACCGGTTTTTCGGGCATTCCCCATGGCAAGCGAAAAGATATTCGCATTCCTTGCATTGCGTAGGGAGCTTATCTTCTTTATCCGTTCCAAACTTTTGTTGTACCGGACTGTACATCATCTCCGTTAATGTCTTTGTTTGGATATTCCCGAGTTTGTATTCCGGGAATACGAAATGGTCGCAAGCATATACGTCGCCATTGAACTCCATTACCCCGGCGTGACCGCAATGGCGGGCCAAGGAGCAGACCCCGGGTTGCTCGCCTACCCAGTTGGCCAAGGTGGAATCGAATAATTGGATGTAGAACTTGCCGACATCCTCTTTCAGCCACTCGTCGAACAAGGCGCAAAGGAAATCCCCCCATTTCTCGCTATCTACCGAGAACGGAGCTAGCTCGATCGCAGCGTCTTGTTCCTCGGGAGAAGATAGCTTGGTACCTTCCTTGTGCCGGCCGATACGCTCCACGATCGGGGCGAATTGGATGAAACGGCAATCCAGTTCCTTGAAGAAATTATAGAATTCCAGCGGATAATCCACGTTATAATCATTCACGACGGCCATGGCGTTATATTCTACCCCATGTTTTTTCAGCAACTCGATTCCCTTCATCACCTTATAGAAAGAGGGGAGTCCCTGCCGGTTCCTACGGTATTCGTCGTGGAACTCTTGCGGGCCATCGATAGATACACCCACCAAGAAATTATTTTCCTTGAAAAATTGGCACCACTCATCATTCAATAGGGTACCATTGGTTTGGATACAGTTATCTATTTGCCGTCCTCCCGCATACTTACGCTGCAACTCCAAGGCTTTTTTATAGAAGCTGATCGGCCGCATCAGCGTCTCGCCTCCATGCCATGTAAACAAGACTTCTTGCATGGTTTGGCATTCCATGTATTCCTTGATGAACTTCTCGAGTATCTGATCCGTCATGATGTGATTCTTCACGTCCGGATAGAACTTACTTTTCTCAAGGTAATAACAATACTCGCATGCCAAATTACAAACAGAACCAACCGGTTTCAACATGATGTAGACCGGCTTGGCGAAAGGGGAAATATAGGAACTATTCATGGTATACTATTAGATATTACATTTCTATTTCAACTCGAACTCGCTAAGCACGATTTTTTGTTTTAGCTCGCTGAACGTTTGATCTGACTTAGTCAGTGTACGGAAGGTATATTTATCCCCGTATGTGGAAAGTACCTTTTCCATCTCATTTTCTCCGATCAGGAAATAACCTTTGGCGGGTGTTTCTTTATCGAAGTCATGGAAGATATTTCCCATATAGAAGTTTAACCCGTACAGATTCCGATAAATCCGAAGGTTATTTACGACATATACATTCTTTTTATTCAATGGATATTCTTTCAGGATACGTTCAGCGAAAACACGGCAAGAATCCCCTTCACGAATACCTCTCATAATGACACCATCAATTAATAAATTAACCGAGAATGTCAAGGCTATCGTAGCGTAGAGAATCTTGATATTTATTTTCTTGAACATCTGGTAATAGACCGTTCCTAATATCAATAGATTTATGAAGATAATACAGATCGTAAGCGTACTGGGGTGAACTAATACTTTTGATACCATTTGTACCATGTCCAAGGTCGATGCGTTTTGTGTATATTGACCGACGATACCAACAGGATCAATAATACTGAATACCGTAAGCAAGATCGCTATCATGACGACACTTACTACGGAAGCTAAAAAGGCAGCGAATACCCGAGTTACTTTCGTACGGTATTCTGTAATATATAAGGCATACTGAGCCAAGAACAAGGCAATGAACGGATAAGCCGGCATTAAATATACGCTTCGTTTACTGGAAGGGATCGAATAGAAGAAAAGGATGCCGACTAAAGCAACCAAACTAAATAAACGAACTTTTTCCATGGAGCGGATACGTTTCCACGTATTCTTTAAGATCTCTTTAATAGGTTGCTCAGGCTTACTAAGTTTCAGCCCGAATAAAGAGAAGAAAAAGAAAATAGTCCAAGGTATAAAGCCTGCCGCCAACGTCATGAAATTGTACCAAACACCATTCTCATGCCCCAGATCATAGGAAATTTCAGGAGTGTTTAGGTGTAAGAAACGAGCGAAATTCTCCGCTAATACGACATTAAGGAACTCATCTCCACCCTGCTTCCATGCAGCGGTATACCACAACATCGGTAGGAATAAAGAGGAAATTCCCGCATATAATAAAGTCTTGAATATGGTGAGATAACTGTATTGACCTAACATTAATAGATAAATGCCGAATACGAATAGGGGCAATACTACGCCTACCGGTCCTTTGGTCAGAACGGCGCATCCTAATAATAAAGGTATGAATATGGGAAGTCCTTTCAGCTCTAATTTATCTTCCCATCGATATAGCTGGAAAAGCCCTATGACGATGAAAGTAGTGAGCAACATATCCACCCGAGTCGTCATGGCCGCCCGATGTATCTCTACGCAGGTGACCAATAGGAGGGTCGCTATGAATGCCTCCTGAAACTTTACGATTCGTTTACCGAAAAAGACCAATACGAACCCGATCAAGGTAATAAAGGCTAAAGCCGATGGCAAGCGGGAGGTGAACTCGGAAACATATCCCTGTGGATAGGAGAAAGCAGCCATTAACCAATGCGCCATCGGTGGCTTAAAAGCGAACTCGTTCGCGTAAGATTGTGGCAAGACCCAATTACCTGTCTCGAGCATGGAGATCGCTACAGCCGCTTCCCGAGGTTCCCCTTTGGTGGAAAAGTCGCCGAGGCCAATCCAAGGTAACACAGATATAATACAGATTACTACCATCATGGTTACCGGCTTTTGCAAGTAAAGATATTGAAGTGTAGGTGTACGCATATGACAATTAATATATAGGGCTTTGGCCCATTAATGTTATAAAACAGTTTGCAAAAGAACAATTTTTTATGGACTTTCCCCGCATTTTTAGAAACTTTTTATGTGCCCAATGAATGTTTGATAGCCTTTCGTATCGCTTCCGCATCCTCCTTGTTTTCCTTTAATATGGAGAGAATCAGGTTTAAATAACTCTCTTTGTTACTGATACCGCAGATCGCGCATAGGCGGCTCTGTGGTAACATCCCTTTTTGATTATAAACACGGAGGATGCTTTTGTAGTTCTCCGTTTCTATATAAGACTCGAACTCTTCTTTTATGTTTTTGTATATTTCTTCCGCATGGATGTTCAGACGGATACTCTCTACATGTTCGGTTAATTGCTCCACCGTCGTTATCTTGCGATCAACGGTAGTCTCCAGTTTTTTACGGACTTGATGTTTGGCATGAAGGATTACTTGCGAATCCAGTTCTTTTTGGAAAAGACGTACTACGTTTTCTTTCACTTGCTTGAAAACATCGTCCGGATCTTTCATCAACCGTTTGGCGACCGTCTTGATCACATCCTCTATCATCAATAGGTTCTCCACTTCCGCTACGTCCGGTACATAAATATGTTGTTCCCGTAGATAGTTTATTTCTCCTTGCGTACGCCTATCACGATCTACGATACCTTTGCTATCTAATGTATGGAAGTCTTTCAGTTGGCCGAACGCTTTGGTTGTCTCGATTACTTTTTGGCAACCACCCATCGGTTTCACCAAATAATCGGGGAATATGAAGGGGTAAAGCTTGCTGTCGATACTGTTCGTGTCGGTCCCTTCGATAAACAAGATCGGTTTCCGGCTGCCAAGTATTTCCATATATACTTCTTCTGGAAAACTTTCATTACTCTCGATCAACTCGTAATCCCATACGGAATGATCTGCGTCGTAAGAACGAATCCAGATCCGTTTGCTGTCGGAGCGGGAGGTGGCGAAATCAATGTCATGTGTGAGATAAACAAACGTACAGTCCGGGCGTATCGCCTCAATCTCGTCCCAAAGCTGGTTCTTTATGGAGTTGTGGAGAAGGGTTTCCGGCTCTTCGATCACGAGCAAGGCGTTCGGGCATGCGCATAATGCGGCCCCAATCAAGTAGAACACCAGTTTCTCGCTATCGCTCATGCGTCCGGCGGTATAGGAATTTGAATCACGCCCCGTGGATACAAGCTCGATAAATCCCGACTTTCGTATCAGACGATTATGCGGAAACATCTTTTCCCAGATCGCTTGTATAATATCTATCTTGGTGATCGGAGGATCTACTTCGTTATTAGTCTTGCAGGCTTCCTTGAAATTGACTGCCGCCTCGAACTCCTCGCTCTGGAGTTGCAAAATCAGTTTCTCGTATTCAGAAATACGTGGCATGAACAGTCGTTCTTTGATCATAGACTGTAAACGTGCGAATTCATTGGAGGCCGATAATTTAGATTCGTCATCGCTGATGAATAAGGCATGTATACCGGATATTCTTTTCGCTTGACCCGCATATCTCTCCAATAAATCTCTGCCAAAAGAGCTTTTCCCCGCACCGTTCGCTCCGATCACGACTAATATCTTCGTGTCTAGCATGATGGGATGTGTCACATTAACTTTCGTTGGGAGTGTTAGTTCCATACATGTTATTGATTAGGTTTTCAAAGATAAGCTTTTTCTTTGAAAGTTCGCACGAGACCTGAAAAATAAAGTGCCTTTCCCGAAACATCCTTAAAGACGGGAAAGGCGCTTTTATTAAAACCTTAGCAGAGTTTTTTCTTATTTGCTCTTCTCCAAGATAACTCGAGCGAGGCGAGCTTGTATTTGCATTAATGTATTAACATCCTCGTTCTCGAAATTGATGTCAGCTACTTTTAAACTTCTTTTGGAGACTACCGGAGCCGATTTAGCAGCCATTAATTCTTGTACTAATTCATCTACTTGCTCTTTGATTTTCTCTGCCTTTTTTGAATAATCTACTGTACGTGCCATAGTTCTTTTGATATTTTATTTTATGAATACTATCGCAAAGATAATTACATTTTTATAATACACATAATAAAACGTAAATATTCTGTGCTATTTTTACGAAAAAGTCCGAGCTGCAATATTTTCGCAGCCCGGACTAGGTAATTATCGAGATGAATGTGTGTTATGCTTTTGTCGTATTCGTCTCGGATACGTCATTTTTTACTTCCCAATGGAACGGTTCGAATTCAGTGTTCGGATCTACCCAAGATGCTTTCTTAGACGCATAGATAATAAACGGTGCCGCAACGACAACAATTACACCGATGAAGAGAACGGCGAACCAAACCGTATTATTTCCTGTAGAAATCTGGCTAGGAGGAATGAAACTTAATACGAACGCTAATAAGGAACCACAGAATCCTAAACCTCCGATCAACCACATCAAGCCATTGCCACCTTTTCCGATACGGAAAGGACGACCTGCCTTTTTCATCTTATAACGTAATGCGATCGCTCCGGAGAACATCAACATATACATTATTAAATATAAGATCACCGTAAGCTGTGATAAGATCTGATAAAAGCTTTGTACGGATGGCATTACCACGAATAATAAGCTAAGAAGTGTAACAGCCGCTCCTTGGATATAAAGGATGTTTTTCTGTACGCCGATCTTATTGGTCTTCTGGAAGAACGGGGGCAGATAACCTGCTTTACCAACTGCGAATATACCTTTGGAAGGACCAGCGACCCATGTCAATACTCCTGCTAATACGCCAAATGCCAAAGCGATAGCGATAATTGGAGATAACCATGAGGCATGAATGTACTTGAAGTAATTGTCGAATCCCACTAATAAACTTTGCGTAAGATTGATGTCTTTCTCTGGGATAATAATACCCAACGCAAAAGTTCCTAGTACGAAGATTACAACGGTGATCAAGGCACCGATAAATACAGCTTTCGGATAGCTTTTAGAAGGATTGTCAACGTCTTTCACGTGAATACCGCCCATTTCCATACCTGCGTAAAAAAGGAAGATACTTGCGGCTAAGACTAAGTTGTCGAATTTACTGAAGTCGGGGAAGAAGTTACTGTGGAAATCCATATTGGAATGCCCGCCAGTCGCTAGGTATACGATACCTAAAATGATGAGTAACGCCGCCGGGATGATAGTACCTACCATACCTCCGATTTTCGCTACTTTTCCAACCCAACTCAATCCCTTTAGTGAGATAAATGTAGCCAGCCAATAAATAATTAACACGATCGCTAACGTGTAGTATTTGTTATTCGCCAGCAGCATATCTTCGGGATGATCCATACCGATGAAGGCGATGGATACGGCTCCAAAAGTTAATACAGTCGGATACCAGATCGTACTTTCAATCCATTGAACCCAGATAGCCAGAAAGCCTAGACGTTTTCCATAGGCCTCACCTACCCAACGGAATACACCACCTTGTTTGTCTTGAAACATTGCCGCTAATTCCGCTGCCACCAAAGAGGTCGGGATTAAGAATACGATTGCCGCGAATAAGTAATAGAAAGCCGAACTTAGTCCGTATACGGCTTCTGCTGGCAGTCCGCGTAAAGATACTACTGCCGTCACGTTCATGATTGCTAGGGTAAACACACCTAGCTTTACTGTCTTGTTGATATTTGCCATAGATTTATGTTTTAAAAATGAGAATTACTTCTCTCGTTTAAGTCTGAGTTTATAACAGCGAATCAAAGAAGTTGTTTTGTTTTTGCTACGTAAAACTTGGTTAATTAACACATTTCGCTGTTTAAACAAATGGTATATGAGGTTTGTTGTCATAAACCAAAATGAAAAGGATTATAATTAAATAAATAGTAACGCTTATGAAAATGGCCGTATTTGATTTCGCATTGAGAAAGAAGGGGGTATATGGTGTGTTACATATCATTATACTATTGTTGTCGCTGTTCTTGGTTATCAGTATCTCCATCGATACATTTAAGAATATTCCCTTTTACACGCAAACTTCTTATAAGAAGATTCAATTATGGATCTGTTTGTTTTTTCTTTTCGATTTTGTTTTGGAACTTTTCCTATCGAAAGATAAATTACGTTATTTGCGAACGCACTTTATTTTCTTGCTCGTAGCGATCCCTTACCAAAATATAATAGAATATTATCATATTATCACCTCACCCGAGCTTAGTTATTTCTTACGTTTCGTTCCTTTGGTACGGGGCGGGTATGCGTTGGCGATCGTGGTGGGATGGTTATCGTATAATAAGGCATCCGGCTTGTTTGTTTCTTACTTGACGATGTTGTTGGCCACGGTTTATTTCTCAAGTCTTATATTTTTTGTCTTGGAGCATAAGGTGAACCCGTTGGTGGCTAATTATGGGGACGCTCTATGGTGGGCGTTTATGGATGTGACGACGGTTGGCTCTAACATATCCGCTATTACGGTTACGGGACGAGTCCTCTCAGTCGTATTGGCTGCTTTGGGCATGATGATGTTTCCAATATTTACGGTATATGTGACAAGCCTTGTCCAAAAAAGTAACGAGGAGAAAAAGAGGTTTTATGAGAACATACAGGCTCCTTCTCCCCAGCCAGAGGTGAAGGATAAATAGAAACCCTGGTTCCTTACGGTGGATACTGCGAGGTCTTCCCGTAGGGAACAAACAGGCTGGAGGAAGTGGCTGAGATTACACTATGATTTGCTGGAAAGTTTGATTGGCTTCTGTTTTTTTCGTATCTTTACGGCCCCTAAAACCAGATAGGTAAAAGATGATAAAAGATAAGCAGGCATTGGAAGGCGGGCGCATATCCATACTTGGCGCACGTGTTCATAATCTGAAGAATATAGATGTAGAGATTCCGAGGAATAAGTTGACGGTGATTACCGGCATGAGTGGTAGCGGCAAGTCATCATTGGCGTTCGATACGATTTTCGCTGAGGGACAAAGGCGGTATGTGGAGACATTCTCGGCTTACGCCCGGAATTTCTTAGGGAATATGGAGAGACCCGATGTGGATAAGATAACGGGTCTGAGTCCGGTTATCTCCATTGAGCAAAAGACAACCAATAAGAATCCTCGTTCCACCGTCGGTACGACTACCGAGATCTATGACTTTTTCCGTTTGCTTTACGCTAGGGCGGGAGAGGCCTATTCCTATTTGAGCGGGGAGAAGATGGTGAAATATACCGAGGATCAAGTCTTACGGCTGATCTTGGATGAGTACAACGGGAAAAAAACGTATCTCTTGGCTCCGTTGGTCCGTAATCGTAAGGGGCACTATAAGGAACTTTTCGAGCAGATACGTAAAAAAGGATATCTGAACGTCCGTGTCGATGGCGAGTTGAAAGAGATCTTCCATGGGATGAAGCTGGATCGTTATAAGATGCACAGCATCGAGGTGGTGATCGATAAGATGATTGTCTCCGAGGCAGACGAGCGTCGTTTGAAAGAGAGCTTGAAGATCGCCATGAAGCAAGGCGATGGCCTTGTGCTGATACTGGATGCCGAGACTAACGAGGTTCGCCATTATAGTCGTCGCTTGATGGACCCGGTGACTGGATTGTCTTACAGTGAGCCGGCTCCGCATAATTTCTCGTTCAACTCCCCTCAAGGAGCGTGTCCGAAATGTAAAGGCTTAGGACAGGTCAATTTGTTGGATATGGACAAGATCGTTCCCGATCCATCCTTAAGTATATATAGCGGTGGCATCGTCGCTTTGGGTAAATATAAGAATTCGTTGATATTCTGGCAGATCGAGGCGCTTTGCCAAAAGCATGGCGTGACGATCAAGACGCCTATACGGGATATTCCCGAGGAGGCGATGGACGAGATCATGAACGGTACGGACGAGCGGTTGCAGATCAAGAATGACTCGTTAGGATCGTCTAACTATTTCTTGTCGTATGAGGGAGTCGCCAAGTATATCTTGATGCAACAGGAGAGCGAGGCATCCGCCTCGGCGCAGAAATGGGCGGGACAATTCATCAAGATGGCCACTTGTCCGGAATGTAACGGCTGGCGGTTGAATAAGGAGGCGTTGAGCTACCGGATAGCGGGAAAGAATATCGCCGAGTTGTCGGCCATGGATATCTCGGAATTATACGAGTGGCTGGAGGGTATCGAGGAGAAGCTGGACCCGAAACAGCTTCGGATCGCTACGGAGATATTGAAGGAGATACGCTCCCGCCTGCGCTTCTTGCTGGATGTGGGATTGGATTATCTTTCCATGAACCGGGGTTCCGCTACCTTGTCCGGTGGCGAGAGCCAGCGTATCCGTTTGGCTACCCAGATCGGAAGCCAATTGGTGAACGTACTTTATATATTGGATGAGCCGAGTATCGGTTTGCACCAGCGGGACAACGTCCGTCTGATTAACTCCTTGAAGCAATTGCGTGATACGGGAAACTCCGTGATCGTCGTGGAGCATGATAAGGATATGATGCTGAGTGCCGATTACGTGGTGGATATGGGGCCTAAAGCGGGCCGTCTGGGGGGTGAGGTCGTTTTTGAGGGAACGCCCAAGGAGATGCTGCGTGTAGATACCTTGACCTCTTCCTATCTGAATGGAAACACGGAGATAGCCGTTCCTGCCGAGCGTCGGAAAGGCAACGGGCAGTTTATTACGATCAAGGGAGCCAGCGGCAATAACCTGAAGCATGTGGACGTGTCTTTCCCCTTGGGTACTCTTATTTGCGTCACGGGTGTGTCGGGTAGCGGAAAGTCTACCTTGATAAACCGCACGCTGCAACCGATCTTGAGCCAGCATTTCTATCGCTCGCTGGAAGACCCCTTGGCATACGACGCCATCGAGGGAATCGAGCATGTCGATAAGATCGTGAATGTGGATCAATCTCCGATCGGTCGTTCCCCCCGGAGCAACCCGGCTACCTATACGGGGGTATTCTCGGATATCCGGAATCTGTTCGTGGAACTTCCGGAATCGAAGGTGAGAGGGTATAAACCGGGACGTTTCTCTTTTAACGTATCGGGCGGACGGTGCGAGACCTGTAAGGGAAATGGCTATAAGACGATCGAGATGAATTTCCTTCCGGACGTGCTGGTGCCTTGCGAGGATTGTCACGGCAAGCGATATAACCGGGAAACCCTAGAGGTTCGTTTTCGTGGGAAATCAATTGCGGATATCTTGGATATGACGATTAATATGGCAGTGGAGTTCTTCGAGAATATCCCGACGATCTTATCAAAGATCAAGGTCCTGCAGGATGTAGGGCTGGGATATATCAAGTTGGGGCAACCCTCTACTACCTTATCCGGTGGCGAGAGCCAACGTGTCAAGCTGGCTACCGAGCTGGCGAAGCGGGATACGGGAAAGACGCTTTATGTATTGGATGAACCTACCACCGGTCTGCACTTCGAGGATATCCGGGTCTTGCTGGGGGTATTGAACAAGTTGGTGGATAAAGGCAACACGATCATCGTTATCGAACATAACCTCGATGTTATCAAAAGCGCCGATTACTTGATCGATATGGGCCCCGAGGGCGGTCGCCGTGGAGGTAACGTCCTTTTCACAGGGACTCCGGAGGCTTTAGCGAAGAGTGGCGTCGGGTTTACGGCTCCGTTCTTGAAAGAAGAGTTAGATATAGCAAATAAGAAAAAATGAAGAATCCTATACAAATGATCAAGCAGTGCGTGGAGAAGGAGGAACCTTACTTCGTGCTGAGAGGGCAGGACGTATGTGCGTTGGCTGCCATAGAGACCTATTATGAGGAGGTGAGGAATAAGGTGAAAGATCCTTATTTCATCGAGGAGATCGAAGAGATCATGAAAGATTTCCGGGCGTATCGGGAGGAAGTGTCTAACACTAAAATACCGGATTGATTTATGGCAGACGACAGTTACAAGACCATCAAGCAAGTAGCCGAGGGATATTATACCGAGAAGCGCAGCCGCTTTATCTCGTATGCTATCCCCGTGCGTACGGTGGAAGAGGTGAAGGAGCAACTGGAGAAATACCGTAAACAATATTATGATGCCCGCCATGTATGCTGGGCGTATATGTTAGGTCCAGAGCGGCAGACGTTCCGGGCCAACGATGACGGGGAGCCTTCTTCCACGGCCGGGAAACCGATCCTCGGACAGATCAACTCGAATGAGCTGACCGATTTATTGATTGTCGTAGTACGTTACTTTGGTGGAATCGAGTTAGGTACCAGCGGGCTGATCGTCGCTTATCGCACGGCCGCCGCCGAGGCTATCGCCGCCGCCGAGATCGAGGAACGTACGGTAGACGAGGACATCACGGTCGTTTTCGAATACCCATACCTGAACGGGATCATGCGTATCGTAAAAGAGGATAACCCCGCTATCATCTCACAGAAGTTCGAGATGGATTGCGAGATGACGCTTCGTATCCGTAAAGGAGAGGCTGAACGCCTCAAGAATCGCTTGTTAAAGGTTGAGACCGCTTATCTAAAAGAGTAGCAAGCGATCAACTAATTCAATTTTCAATTGTTTTTTGTAGAGACAAGGCTCATGAGGAACCCTGCCCCTGCATTTTATTGTGTAAATATTAATATAGTTTTATCTGAATGAAAAAAGTTCTTTTATTCTCTCTTTTTCTAGTGTTGGGTTTGGTCGTGTCGCAAATGCTTCCCGCTATGGTGGGGGAACAGTATTCGCTGGTAAAGACGATCTCTAATACGTTTTTGTTTATTTGCCTTGCGTTTATCATGATTAATGTGGGGCGTGAGTTCGAGATTGATAAGACCCGGTGGAAGTCTTATACCGAAGATTATTTCATAGCGATGGCTACGGCTGCGTTTCCGTGGATATTCGTGGCTTTATATTATATGTTTGTCTTGCTTCCGGGTGATTTATGGGGAAGTTGGGACGCTTGGAAGGAGAACCTGTTGCTAAGCCGGTTCGCCGCGCCTACCTCGGCGGGTATCTTGTTTACGATGTTGGCCGCCGCCGGGCTAAAAGCCTCTTGGGTATATAAGAAAGTACAGGTATTGGCGATCTTCGACGACTTGGATACGATCCTGTTGATGATCCCGTTGCAAATCATGATGATCGGCTTGCGCTGGCAATTGGGAGTCATTATTCTGGTTGTGGTATTGCTCTTGATCCTGGGCTGGAAGAAAATGGGATATTATAATGTACGTCAAGACTGGAAAGCCATCTTGTTCTATGCCGTCGTGACGTTTGGTATCACGCAAGTGATTTATCTGGTATCGAAACATATGTACGGGGAGGAGGCTAGCATCCATATCGAGGTACTTTTACCTGCGTTTGTCGTAGGTATGATCATGCGGCATAAGCATATCGATACCAAGATCGAGCACCAAGTGTCCGATTTTATCTCTTATCTCTTTATGTTCCTTGTCGGAGTGAGCATGCCGGTGTTTATGGGCGTGGATTTCGCTCAGCAAGCGGCGGAAGTAACTACGGTGACAGGTTCCCAGCCGATGATGTCATGGTCGATGATCGCTTTACACGTCGTAATCGTCTCATTCTTATCCAATATCGGTAAACTATTTCCTTTGTTTTTCTACCGTGACCGGATGAAACGGGAGCGTTTGGCGCTGTCTATCGGTATGTTTACCCGTGGAGAGGTAGGAGCCGGCGTTATTTTCATAGCCTTGGGGTATGGATTAGGTGGCCCTATGTTGATAATTTCTGTGTTAACTATTGTGTTTAATTTAATTTTAACTGGTATCTTTGTCATCTGGGTAGAGAAACTCACACGCAGCGCTTATAACCTGGAGCAAGCAGGAAAAGCCAAAGCTGTCAATTAATAGAAAAAACACTTGAAGGTATTTCAAGATGATATCCCGTTTCCCTCTTGGGAGGGAACGGGAATAGTCATAGTACGATCAATTGTTGAAGACCTTCATCTAACTTATTATTTATGGACCGTACGATTAATGTTATCCTTAAACCGTTGCGTCGCTTCGCTATACAGAAGCCGAACGCCAGTCTTTTACTATTCGCCGCCACCATCATCGCTATGGTCTTGGCCAATTCGCCTTGGGCACATAAGTATCATTTATTATTAGCTTTTCCAATCGATCTGCAAGCCGGGCAGTTTAACTTCTTCGCGCATCATGGCGAGACTATGTCTATGTTGGCTTTCGTGAACGACGCCCTTATGGCGGTTTTCTTTTTCGTGATCGGTCTGGAGATCAAGCAAGAGGTATTGATCGGTGAGTTGAGTTCCGTGCGGAAGGCGCTATTGCCTATTATCGCCGCTTGTGGTGGAATGATCGTGCCGGTCTTATTTTATATGTTAGTATGTAATACGCCTCCCGAGGTAAACGGGGCGGCTATTCCGATGGCTACGGATATCGCTTTCGCCTTGGCCGTATTGGGCTTGTTGGGGAAGCGGGTGCCGTTGAGCATGCGTATCTTCTTGACCGCCTTGGCTGTGGTGGATGATATTGGAGGTATTATAATTATCGCCCTGTTTTATAGCGGGCATATCGCTTTCGAGCCTTTGTTGATATCCCTGATAGTCCTCGCTTTGTTGTATGTGGGAGGAAAGTTCCGGGTAC
Source organism: Parabacteroides sp. Y3-G-102 (assembly GCF_023656845.1). Taxonomy (NCBI): domain Bacteria; kingdom Pseudomonadati; phylum Bacteroidota; class Bacteroidia; order Bacteroidales; family Tannerellaceae; genus Parabacteroides; species Parabacteroides sp. Y3-G-102. The sequence goes on from NZ_JAMOKU010000017.1 coordinate 69,975, forward strand.
ACAACCGATTGTTTTTCTATATCGGTGGCTTTATCGTTTGGCTGCTATTTCTGGAGTCAGGAATCCATCCGACAATCGCCGGCGTGTTGATCGCCTTTACGGTTCCAGCCCGTCCGGTTGTTAAGCTAGATGATTTCACGTGTGATATGACCGGGTATTTGAATATGCTGGACTATACCGAGGTTCGTCAGTCCCGTAAAGCGGAAGTGCTTACGCCTACACAAATTCAGGTATTGAATAACATCCATACGTTGGCAGATAAAACGATCAGTCCGTTGCAGACCATCGCTGATAAGTTGCATCCTTTGGTAAACTATGTGATACTTCCTTTATTCGCTTTCGTGAATGCCGGTGTGACATTCGGGGATATCCAACCCCAGACATTAGTTAATGTACCGTTGGCGGTGTTCGTGGGCCTATTTGTAGGAAAGACATTAGGTATATTCTCTTTCTCTTACTTGTTCGCATGTACGCCATTTGCCTCCATGCCTACAGGCATGAGCAAGCGTAATTTATTTGGAGTATCCATGTTGGGAGGAATCGGTTTCACGGTCGCTTTGTTTATAGCGAATCTTTCCTTTGACGGCAGTACGGCGGCGGGTGCCGATCTCTTGAATCAGGCGAAGCTGGGTGTATTCACGGGATCGTTTATATCCGGTCTTTGCGGTTATCTGGTATTGAAATGGGTTTTACCTAAAGAAAAAGTGGAAACGATCTAAATAAAAAGGCAGTCCTGCAAAGGACTGCCTTTTACATTATATTATGCCGTAACTAAAGTTTCGTGAGATCTTGTTGCCATGTAATATATGATTTGATAATTGAGCACGCCTTCTTAAACCTCTTTGGATTTGTTGAATAGCGAGCCGATCCATAATAACAAAATAGCTCCGACCGTAGAGGTTATCAAGCTTCCTAAGATACCACCGGCCGATATGCCTAGTAAGCTGAATACCCAGCCACCCAATACACCTCCAATAATACCTAGGATCAAATTAACAATGACCCCGAAACCTCCTCCACGCATAATCTTACCAGCCAGATAACCGGCTACGATACCGATGATAATAGACCAAATAAATCCCATAACGAATAGTTTTATATTTTATTAAAAAGTTCTGATGCTTTGTATTTAAACACATCCTAAAAGTCTTTAGTTGCGCTTTGTACCTCTTTTTAACGAATCATTCCAAAAGATCTAGCGAATCGATGAAGGATTCATAGACGGGATGGTTCAATTGAAAGACAATCGCTTCGAAAGGACGGAGCGTGATATCTTTTTGAGGCGCCATATGACTTCGGTCCCCGTAATTGTCCAATAGGACGTGTGCGTTACTCATATCTATCCCCGGAGTGGAGATTGCCGCCTTGGGGGAGAAATTGAGCATAATCAGATAAGTGTCGGCCCCAGTCTTGCGTAAGAAGGTATAGGATTGGGGATTCTCCGCATCCAGCAAATGATAACTGCCATAAATCAAACTCGGATTCTCCTTACGGAAACTGACTACTTTCTTAAAATAATTAAGTATGGAGGTCGGATCTTTTTCTTCGTCCGCTACGTTTATCCAAGTATAATCCGGATTTACCTTTAACCAAGGGGTTCCTGCCGTAAATCCCGCTTCCGGCGAGCGATCCCATTGGAAAGGAGTGCGGGCGTTGTCTCGTCCGGTCTCTTTCTGTTCGTCCAATACCGCCTGCGGATCTTTACCCTCTGCTTTCGCTTTCTTATAGCGGTTGATCGTATCGATATCGTTATAATCCTCGATATGGTCGAACCGAATGTTACGCATACCTATCTCGTCCCCGGCGAACCAATAAGGCGTTCCTCTCATCGTAAGCAGAAAAGTAATAAGCATCTTAGCGGACAAGGCCCTGAACTCATCCTTATCGCTACCAAAGCGACTGACCATACGGGGCTGGTCATGATTACCCAAGTAGATCGAGGGCCAACCCTTATCTACCGCCTTATCCCATTCCGTAAACATCTTCTTTAGGGCGATCAAGCTATAGTCTATACCGGATTCCGGATTGTCCGGTAGGGTTGTATTCCGGATACGGGCGGCGTCGAAATGATAAAGCATATTCAACTCTTCCCGGGCCGGATCGACAAATTTAGCGACATCATCTACCATCACGGCCGAACCTTCTCCAACACTCATACAATCGTATTTGCTTAATACCTGCCGATTCATCTCGTGAAGATAGAGGTGTAGGCGAGGCTCTTTGGCATAGAAAGAAAAGATATCCGGATATTTCTTGGAATCTATGAGAGGGAATGAGGGATCTTTGGCGATAAGAGAGATGGAATCCATGCGAAAACCGTCTATCCCTTTATCGAACCAGAAGCGCATCATATCGAAAATCTCTTGGCGTACCTCTGGGTTCTCCCAATTTAAGTCGGGTTGTTTCCGGGAGAAATAATGCAGGTAATACGAGTCGGTTGGCTTGTTATACGTCCAAGCGTTGCCTTCCTCGTCGAAATAGCTGAGGCGCAAGGGAGGCTCACCTTTCTCGGCCGGCCACCAATGGTAATAATTATAATAGGAATTATGTCTGGATTTACGGGCTTCCTCGAACCAAGGATGCTCGTCGCTGGTATGGTTTACTACCAAGTCCAGTACCAGTCGCATCTCCCGTTTATGAATCTCTTTCAGGAGGCGGTCGAAATCTTCCATCGTACCGAATTCTCTCATGATTTCCCGATAGTCGCTGATGTCGTAACCATTATCATCGTTGGGAGAGAGAAAGATCGGGTTTAACCAGATGATATCCACACCCAAGCTTTGTATATAATCCAAGCGGGAGGTGATACCGTTTAAGTCACCGATTCCGTCGCCATCGCTGTCCTGAAAGCTACGGGGATAGATTTGGTATATAATCGCTTCTTTCCACCAAGTCTTTTGAATGTCCTCTTGACCGGACGTACTCTCTGTAACATGCTTTGAATCCATCTTATTATTCTTTAGTTTTTTACTATAACAAAAGGATGTGGTGGTTAGTTTCAGCAACTTATGACGCTTAGGAAGTGTTGTTTTATCAACAAATAGAAGAAACATATGGAAAATGGAGTAATGATGCAGTATTTCGAATGGAATCTGCCGAACGATGGAATGCTGTGGAAACGGCTGAAGGATGACGCCTCGCATTTACATGAGATCGGGATCAGCGCCGTATGGATTCCACCCGCTTACAAAGGCCATGAGCAAGCGGACGAGGGGTATGGAACCTATGATCTATATGATTTGGGGGAGTTCGACCAAAAAGGGACCATACGCACCAAGTATGGAACTAAACAGGAACTTCAAGAAATGATCGAGGAACTTCACCGGAACCAGATTGGCGTATATCTGGATGCCGTGATGAACCATAAGGCGGGAGCCGATTATACCGAGTGGTTTATGGCGCAAGAGGTAGATCCTGGGCAACGGGAAAACGCTACCAGCGAACCCCATGAGATAGAGGGATGGACCGGCTTCGACTTCCCGGGGCGTGGCAATATGTATTCTAATTTTAAATGGCATTGGTTTCATTTCTCCGGGACGGACTATGATGTGTCCCGCAAGAAGGAAGGTATATTCCAGATTCTGGGAGAGGGAAAACATTGGAGTGAGGGAGTCGATGATGAGAATGGAAATTACGACTATCTCATGTTCGCCGATCTGGATTTCGATAACCCTGAAGTCGTGCGTGAGATGCAGGAATGGGGGATCTGGGTATCGAACGAACTAAACTTGGACGGTATGCGACTCGATGCGATCAAGCATATGAACGACCAGTTTATCAAGCATTTTCTGGAGGCGGTGAGAGCGGATCGGGGAGAGGGTTTCTACGCTGTCGGGGAATATTGGAAAAACGATACCGAATCGTTGGAGGCTTACCTGTCGCAAGTAGAATATAACGTGGATTTGTTTGACGTAGCCTTACATTATAACTTGAATGAGGCTTCCGAGAAAGGTCGTGACTATGATTTACGCGATCTATTAAAAGGGACCTTGGTCGAGATATGCCCGGATCAAGCCGTCACCTTCGTGGATAACCATGATTCCCAGAAAAACAGTTCTTTGGAGTCGCAGGTGAAGGATTGGTTCAAACCTTCCGCCTACGGTTTGATCCTGTTGATGAAGAAAGGGTATCCGTGTATCTTTTATGGGGATTATTATGGCGTAAAAGGGAAGAAATCTCCCCATCGTAAGGTATTGGATATGCTATTGCGTGTCCGGAAAGAATATGCGTACGGGGAAGAGGTGGATTATTTTGATCATCCGAACACGATCGGCTTCGTACGCTTGGGAGATCCGGGACATGCTGATTCGGGCTTGGCGGTGGTTATCTCGAACGGGGAAGATGGAGAGAAAACAATGTCTGTGGGGGAGAACCGGAAAGGCGAGGTATGGCATGAGATCACAGGCTCGGTAAAAGATACCGTGACGATTGATGAGGAAGGGAAGGGCCGTTTCCTTGTCAAGGGAGGCAAATTGGCTGTTTGGGTCAAGGCTTAACGGATGCTTTACTTGACCTCGAATTGTATTTTCTTCTGGTTCCCCTCGTTGTCGATGAGGGTAAGGAGATGTTTTCCTTGGCTCACGGAGCAACTGATCTGGTGATTCTCGGTGGTCTCTCCCAGATAGCTTTCGTCCAGATGCCAGTAAATCGTAGCGTCACGGCGGGCGTGGGCGGCCTTGAAGATAAATTTCTCGGACTTTCCGGAGAAGCCTTTCGGAAGGTAGAGAATGGCGTTATGCTCGGGATAGATCAGTTCGATCTGGCGGTTCAGGTCTTGCCCGCAGCCGGGTTTTACCGGAGGGAGCGGGATATAATCGATGTGATAGTTGCGGTAGTAATACTCCTGTGCGGGAGGAAGCACGAACCACGGGCGGCTGATCATCCGGTCGACAGACTCGCAGGAACTATTGACCCTGTACCGTCCGTCCGCCGATAGATGCACGAGCTTATGGTAGGGGCAAATCCCCGTGTTATTGCCGGACAGCGGCATGTATAAGGTGTCCGTTTGCTCGCAGTAGGGCGAGGCTTTATGTCCGCTGTTCCGGCAGATCGCCAGGGGAAGCGTCTCATCGTAGGGCAGGTCGAACCATTCGCTACCGGGCAATAGGGAAAAGAGATCGAAAAGGACCGGGGCGGCGTTGCCGACACCCGTAAGTCCTGGACGGCCCTCGCCGGAAGCGTTACCGGCCCATACGCCGACGACGTAGCGGGGAGTCGTGCCGATCGCCCAAGCGTCTCGTCCCCCGTAACTCGTCCCGGTCTTCCACGCGATCCGTTTCATCGACTCGAATTGTTGCCAGTCGGCCTCTTCCTCGGGACGGTTCAGGGCGGACATCGCCTCGAACGTGTACCACAGGGCCGCGGAGGAAAGGAGCGCCTTATCGGTGAGCCGGCTATCGGTAAGGGAACGGATGGGTTCCTTCCTCTCCGCAGGAAAGGGAGTCAGCGGATGGATATCCGCCGGATTATAGCGTCCGTTGTAAGTACGGTAATGTTTAAGCACACGAGACATGGAGGCATACATACCGGAAAGATCCCATAAGGTTCCCTCGGCCCCTCCCAAGATCAAGGAGGCCCCGTAATGTTCCTCGGAGAAACGTAAGGTAGTCATTCCCCACGATTTCAGTAAAGACATAAAGCGTCCGGTATTATACTGGGAGAGCATACGTACCAAGGGCACGTTCAAGGAGCGCTCTATGGCTACATGGGCCGGTACCGCCCCGTAGAATGTCTTGTTGTAATTATGGGGGGAGAAGCCGTTTATATTCAAGGGCACGTCCGATACCAGCATGGAGGGGAGCAACAGCCCGTCGTGCAGCATACCGGCATACAGGAAGGGCTTGAGAATACTTCCCGTGCTGCGGGGCGAGGTGATGATGTCCACTTGGTTCCCCCGCCGCTCGTCGGCCGGATAGGTAGCGTTTCCGGCGTAGGCCAATACCTCCCCGGTCTCCACGTCCGCTACGATCGCCGCCAGATTATAGATATGGTTGGAACTGTATTCACGGGCATAACGGTTTACGAGGGCCTGTGTCTGCCGTTGCAGGGCTTGGCGGACGGAGGTTTGGATGCGTTGTCCCGGTTGTTCTGCGGCCAGTCTTTCTAACAGGTGAGGGGCATCATTAGGTAAAGGGAGAGGGGCTTCGGGAAGTGGCTCCATGCAGGCCAGCTCGTATTCGGTCTCCTCCAATACACCTTTCTTTTGAAGGGAAGCCAATAAGCGATCCCGCTTCTCCTTCAATTGTTTCCGGTTTCTCCCGGGGTGGATCAAGGCGGGGGAGTTAGGAAGAACCGCGAGCGTGGCGCTCTCGGCCCACGATAGCTCGGAGGCGCTTCGCCCGAAATAACGCCATGCGGCGGTCTCCAGCCCGATCACGTTTCCCCCGAAGGGAGCGTGCGAGGCATAGAGGTTCAGTATCTCTTGTTTGCTATAGGTGGTTTCTAGAAAGAGCGCCCAGCACATCTCGATCGTTTTCTCGTAGAAGGTCCGGTCTTGGTTCCCTCTCGCTATGCGTGCCAATTGCATGGTCAAGGTACTTCCTCCGCTCACCACACGCCCCGCTTTCCCGTTCAAGCGGATCGCCCGGAAGATGGCGGCGGGGTCTATACCGGGATGGTAAAAGAACCGTTTATCCTCATACGTGAGCAAGCAATCCACGAATTTATCAGGCAAGCTATCCGCCGCCGGGAAACGCCATTGCCCGTCCGGTGCGATACGTGCGCCTAAAAGCTCGCCCTCGGCCGAATATAATAAGGTAGAGCAGGGGGCGGGAAATAATTGCCGGGGCACGATGCCATACAGGATACACCACGCCGCCCCGCCGATCCCCAAGAGGGATGCGAGGAGGTGCCATGGCACTCGTCCCGGCCTCGGTAGTAGCGACTTGGATAGATGGCTGAGGTATCTGCCAGTACTTCGTAGGAAGTACTGTAGTACTGTGAGCAAAGTACTGCGGTACTCCTTAAGAAGTACTGCGGTACTGTCCGGCTGAGTATTGCGGTACTTTATAAGGAGTACTGCCTCAATCATACCAATTGACACTCTCCTCATAATGATCGAACCTTAGCTCTTCCGTCACTCCGACCCTTCGCAAGGCGTTTAGCACGATCCTTTGCTCTTTAGGTGAGAGTGGAAATTCGCCCCTTCGCCGCTCGAAGTAGGGGTTACGTCCGAAATGGGACATGAGTATCGACATGAATTGCTGGTATTGCGCCGGGAACATCCGGCTCTGTATTCCGGTGAAGCCCCGTGCGTAGGTGACGGGAGCGGAGTCTCGGAAGTAGGGGCAAGCCCCATCCCGGGTACAGAGGGTGGGGTTCAGCAGCCGTAATACGGTTGCCGGTTGTTCGATGAGCGGCCGGTAGGCGATCTGGTGCAGACACTTCTCGGCCCGAGGGCAATCTTGTTGCTGGCAGACGGCGTAGTCGATGGGGATTTCCTTGTGTAGTTTCTTGGTCATGATGTTGCTATTTATGTATTATCGGGATTGAAATCTGTCGGGAACAAGGTCTCGCTATCGAAACGGTCAAAATCCGATTGGAAGAGACGGTCTTGAATGACCCGATACTTCTCGAACTCGGCTTCTGCGAAAGCTTTGGCTAATTCGGCTGTCACCTTGCCGGCGTTGGTCAATAAGTCATTACCTCCGGCTTCGAGTATCAGGTCGATACGTTTTGCCCAGTCTTCCATGGTCATGGGTATATGTCGTTTAGCCATGCGCTCTGCCATATCCAGAACTGCGTTGACTAAATGTCCCATGTCGTCCAACTCCATCTCGTTAAGGTAGTTCTTGGCAATGGCCACATCTGTTTTTACGATCTTCCCTTTAGGCGCATTTTCCCATGTGGTCAGTCCCATATGTTCTTTTTCCGAGTTGGCTCGGTTCACGATTAACTCGGCGGCGGTATGACCGTGTACGGCATAATGTATCTTATTTTGTACCTTTTGGAAAAAGAGGCGGGTGGTTGGTGCGTCACGATTATAGTCAATAGCGGTAGCATAGATATCGGTCAACTTTTGGTAAAAGTGACGCTCGCTTAACCGTATCTCCCGTATCTCGGCTAGTAGATGTTCAAAATAATCTTCACCGATGAAAGAGCCGTTCTCCATACGCTTCTTGTCTATCACATAACCACGGATAGCGAATTGACGGATGACCGATGTGCACCATTGGCGAAATTGTGTAGCACGAACGCTGTTTACACGATAACCGACAGAAATGATCGCATCAAGGTTATAAAACAATGTTTTTCGGGATACTTGCCGTCCGCCCTCGATTTGAACTACCGAGAAAAACTCGGTAGTTGAATCTTTCCGTAATTCACCGGATGTAAAGATGTTCTTTAGGTGTAATCCGATATTGTCTGTAGAGCAGTCAAACAGGGTAGACATCGCTTTCTGCGTGCACCAGATGGTTTCGTTATGATACATTACCTGTATGCCATCTTCCTTGCCTTCTAGCATGAAGATAAGGAATTCCGCCGTGCTATTTCGAATTTCGAATTTCTTCGCCATATACTTTTCTTTCCTCTTGTTTAGCGACTCCTGTACTTCTTTGGTGGCATACTGGTCGCTCCATATTTAAGACAAATGTACGAAAATTATCAGTTTGTCTGAAAGTATAGGAGAGAAATCCTTCTATTTATGTACATTTGTGGATTAACCATTTAAACATTCATGTGTATGATACGGTCTATCGGTTTATTCTGCGTACTTTGTCTCTTGTCTATCTTGACAAGTTGTCATACGACAAGCTCCACGGATCAAGATCTCCCCCCTTATAATCCGAATGTAGAGGCGTTTACTACCGGGAAGATTTCCCGGTATTCTCCCGTTTACCTGATCTTTAATCAAGAGATCCCGGCGGATCGATTAAAGGCGGACCGATTGGGGAAACTCGTGCGCCTCAAGCCCGATGTGCCGGGGAAATGGGCTTTCGAGAATAACCGGACGTTGGTATTCAAGCCGGAGAAAGGCTTTGAGCGAAACACCTCTTATCAAGTGAAAGCCGATTTGTCCGAATGGTTTGAGGCACAAGGTAAGGATAAGTGGTTCGCTTTTGGTTTTACCACGCTCCCTTTAGCCCTTCGGGGGAATCTGGAATCGATGGATATCAACAAGAAAAACGAGAATGGGTACGATCTGACCGCCGTGCTTTTCACGCCGGATAAGGAATCTCCGGAGACCGTGGAGTCGTTGGTGGATTTCTCGGAGAAGGTAGACGCTACTTGGCAACACAGCCCGGATGGAAAGAAACATGAGGTGACCTTACTCAATGTCTCCGCCGGGATGGAGGGGGAACGGACACTTAGGCTTTCCGTCTCTTCTAATAAACTAGGCGTGGAAAAGGCCGATGTCGTGACAGTGAGCGTTCCGGATCAGAATGATTTCTCGGTGTACGACGTGACGTATGTGTCCGAGCCGGAGCGTTACGTGGAGGTCGCTTTCACGAAGTTATTGGATGCGAGCCAAGATATGAGAGGCTTGGCCTTTATCGCCGAGAATACGTCGGAGACCGTAACCGTGGACGGAAACAAGCTACGCCTATATCCGGATGCCGATTTGTGGCAAAAGGGCGTGATGAATATCCACCTGAACCAAGGCATCCGCAGCAAGAGCGGCTTGAACCTGAAAGAGGCTGTCGTGCGTCAAATAATCCTAGATGAGCAGAAACCCGGTGTCCGTTTTATCGGGAAAGGAGTGATCATCCCGCAATCCACGCAATTATCCGTTCCTTTCCAAGCGATTTATTTGCGAGGGGTTACGGTGAGCGTTATCAAGATATTGGAGCAGAATATCGGTCAGTTCCTGCAATCGAACAACTTGGATGAGTCCGGGGAGCTGATGCGTGTCGGACGCTTGATCGCCCGTAAGACGATCTTCTTGGATGAGGAGGGTCTTGACCTGTCCCGGTGGAATACGTTTGCGGTCGATTTAAAGCGGTTGATCGAGCCGGAACCGGGCGCTATCTACCGTCTGGAGCTTTCGTTTGACCGGCCTTTGTCGGCCTATCCTTGCGGGAATGATACGTTGAAGATCTCGAAGGAGCAGATCTTGGCCTCGGACGAGATCCGTTTCAAGGAAGAGTCCGCCCGTTTTGACGAGGGAGCGTATTATTACCGTCAATACGATTGGTCTAGTTATAATTGGAAAGAATGGAACGATCCTTGCTCGGATAGTTATTACTTTAATAAGGTAGAGGGAAAGAATATCTTGGCTACCAATTTGGGACTGGTCGCCTTGATGGGGCAGGATAATGATATGACCGTGTTGGTGCATAATATACAGAATACGGAGCCGGAGCGAGGAGTTACGGTTACCGCCTATAATTACCAACACCAAGCGTTGGCCTCGGGCACGACCGATGACAAGGGGCAGGTACGGCTGGATCTCTCCTCGGGACGTCCGTTCTACCTGATCGCCTCACAGGGAACCCAACGTTCCTATCTGCGGGTGGATAACGGATCGGCTCTCTCGCTCAGTTCGTTCGATGTATCGGGCGAGGTCGTCCAGAAAGGGATCAAGGGCTTTATCTATGGTGAGCGGGGCGTATGGCGTCCGGGTGATACGTTGCATCTGGGTTTTATGCTGAACGACCGGGCGAAGCAATTGCCGGCAGAGCATCCGGTGGTGATGGAGCTGTACAACCCGTTAGGGCAAATGTATGCCCGTAAGACGCAGACCCGTGGCGAGCTGGGGCTTTATGTCTTCGATTTCGTTACCGAGGCGGATGCTCCCACGGGTGCGTGGAATGTGAAGGCGCAAGTGGGTGGGGTCTCTTTCTCGAAGCGCTTACGCATCGAGTCCATCAAGCCGAACCGCCTGAAGATCGCCTTATCCATGCCGGAGAAGACCTTGTTGCGTGGTGAGCCTATGGATGCCCGCCTGCATGTGGAATGGCTGCAAGGAGCTATCGCCCGTAACTTGAAATACGATATACAAGGAACCTTTATCGCTACCCCGACTACCTTCGAGGGCTATAAGGGTTTCTATTTCGACGATCCTTCCCGTGTATTTAATACGGAAGAGAGCAAGCTGATCTCCGGCGTTACCAATGAGCGGGGCGATGCCACGGTACAAGCCCGCTTCGAGCTGGGTTCTACCGCTCCCGGAATGTTGCTGGCAAACCTAGTGACCCGGGTCTATGAGGAATCCGGAGATTTCAGTATCGACGCGGACCGGATGCTTTACTCGCCTTATCGCCGGTATGCCGGTATCAAATCTCCGCAGAAAGATAAGGAACAACTAAATACCGGAGCCAATTATACCTACGAGGTCGCTTCTGTTGATTATTTAGGGAAACCGCAAGCGAATACGGAATTAGACGTGAAAGTATATAAGGTCTATTGGTATTGGTGGTGGGACTCCAACAGTAGCGGTTTGGCCAATTACGTATCGGATTCCTACAATAAGCCGGTAAAGACATTTGCCATCCGTACGGATGGGGACGGCCGGGGTATGTTCCAGCTCTCTTTCCCGGATAAGGAGTGGGGAACGTATTTCATCTCCGTGAAAGATAAGGAGAGTAAGCACTCTACGGGAGTGATGAGTTATTTCGACTGGCCTTATAACGAGGGCCGACGTAACACCGATGGCAGCGAGTCCGCCACGATGCTTAGTTTCAAGACCGATAAGGATAGTTATACGCCCGGCGAGAAGATGGTAGTCACCTTCCCCTCTACGAAAGGAAGCCGTGCGATTATCAGTATAGAGAACGGCGTGCGTGTCCTTTCCTTGACGGAACATACGTGCGAGGATAAACAAACGACCGTGAGACTGGATGTGACGAAAGATATGCAGCCGAACGCTTACGTCTATATCACCCTTTTGCAGCCTCATGGCATCACGAAGAACGATTTGCCGATCCGCTTGTATGGCGTGGTCCCGTTCACGGTAACTTCTCCGGAGAGCCATCTGACTCCGGTCATCCAATCTCCCGCCGAGCTGAAACCGGATGCCTCTTATACCGTCTCCGTCTCCGAGAAGAATGGAAAGGAGATGGCTTATACGCTGGCGATCGTGGATGAGGGCTTGCTGGACTTGACCCGTTTCCGTACGCCGGAGCCTTGGAAGGCGTTTAACGCCCGGGAAGCGTTGGGCGTGAATACATGGGATTTGTATAACTACGTGGTTGGCGCTTACGGCGGCCGTATCGAGCAATTGTTCAGTATCGGCGGCGACGATGCGCTGAACAAAGGCCCGAAAGCGATCGTGAACCGCTTCAAGCCCGTGGTGCGATTTGACGGCCCGTTCTTGCTGAAGAAGGGGAAGACCGCCCGGCATACCTATCAGATGCCGAATTATAACGGGCGTGTCAAGATCATGGTGGTAGCCGGAAACGGGGAGGCTTATGGACATGCCGATAAGAGCGTGATGGTACGTAAGCCCGTAATGCTGCTAGGAACCTTGCCCCGGGTGATCGGCGTGGGCGAGGAGATGGTAGTACCCGCTACGGTATTCGCTACCGAGGATGGCGTAGGAGCCGTGAATGTATCTATCGCTTGCAGCTCGAATATGGAAGTGGTCGGCGAGGCGACGAGGAGCTTGAGCTTCGAGCGGAAAGGGGATCAGCAAGCCTCGTTCCGTATCCGGGTGAAGAAGAACCCGGGTATCGGGAAGGTAACGATAACCGCTACGGGTAAAGGGGATAAATCCGTTTATGAGACGGAACTGGAGATCCGTACGGTACGCCGCCCACAAGTGAAAGTTACCGCCGCTACCTTGGAGGCCGGCAAGTCTTGGAAAGAGACGGTTGCGATGCCGGGTGCCACGGGTACGAACCAGTTGACTTTGGAAGTGTCGGATATCGCCCCCGTGAACTTATCCTCACGTCTATCTTATTTGTTGGGTTATCCTCACGGATGTCTGGAACAGATCACCTCGAAAGGATTCCCGCAGCTTTATATCTCCTCGTTTACGGATTTGACCCCGCGACAGGCGAAATCCACGGAGGAAGCCGTGAAAGAGGTGATCCGCCGTCTGCGCTCTTACCAGACCGTAGATGGGGCTTTCGCCTATTGGCCGGGTGGAACGAGCAGCAATGGCTGGGGTACGGTTTACGCTACTCATTTCTTGCTGGAAGCCTCGAAGAAAGGCTACTTGGTTCCCGAGGCCATGAAACAAAGCGTATTGAATAATCTACGCCGGGTAGCCCGTAATTGGAAGCCGGCTACCTCTTATTATATGGATTCGGAAGAGACTACCCAAGCCTATCGCCTGTATGTATTGGCTTTGGCCGGGTCGCCGGAGATGGGTGCCATGAACCGCTTGAAAGAGATGAAAGACTTGGCCTCCATGAGTCGCTGGTCGCTAGCTTCCGCCTATGCCTTGGTCGGCCGTGAGGATGTCGCTCAAGACTTGATCAGTAAGACGACGGCTCTTCCTTCCGGTTATTCCGAGTATGACGAGACGTTCGGCAGTGATGTCCGGGATCAATCCATCCAGTTAATGACGCTTTGCTTGTTGGATAAAGGCAAGGAGGCCGCTACTTTGGTGGAAGAATTGTCCAAACAGCTTTCTTCGGATGATTGGTTGAGCACACAATCTACGGCATTCGCTTTAGTTGCCTTGTCGGACTACCTAGCTAAATATCGGGTAGACGGGGCCATGGATTTCACGTACGCTTGTGGCGGAAAGGATGGACAGGTGAAAACGGATAAGAATATATGGTCCGAGACCTTATTGGATAAGGCGGGAACCTCGGCGAGCGTCGAGTTGAAGAACACGGGTAAATCTACGCTCTTCGCCCGTATTATAACCGAGGGAATACCGGAGCAGGGAGAGGAAAAAGCGTATGCGAATGGTGTCTCGTTGGCGGTTAGCTATGTGGACTTGAACGGACGTCCGGTCAATGTCGCCCAATTGGAGCAAGGTACGAATTTCTCCGCCGTGGTTACGGTAAAGAACCCTTCGGCCCGGGGATATAATAATTTGGTATTATCGGAGATCTTCCCTGCCGGATGGGAAATACTGAATACCCGCTTCCTGAATGGAGCTGCTACGGACAGCCTGACCGCCGGAGTGAATTATCAGGATATTCGTGACGACCGTGTTTATAGTTATATAGACCGTCTGCCGGCAGGCAGTCAAGTGACCGTGAAGATCAATCTTTGCGCAGTCTACCCGGGCCGCTTCTACCTGCCTCCGGTGTATTGCGAGGCGATGTACGATTATTTAATCCGTGCGAATACCGCGGGACAAGAAGTTACCGTATTCTAATTTCGTGGGGGCGGGCAGACCCCGCCCTTATATTTTTTCGAAATTTATTGGATTTATAGTTGTATGCTCGAATAAAACCATTACATTCGCAGCATATTTGAGATTGATTTAAGTTAGTATTAGAAAGTATTTGCTCACAACTTGATTTGTTAGGTAAACTTTTTTAGTCGACATACTCAGCTCAATTAACCATTTAATTAAAGTTTACAAAATGAATCTTTACATTTCAAATCTAAGTTACAACATCTCTGATGAGGACTTAAGACAGTTATTTGCTGATTACGGTGAGATTACTTCAGCAAAAGTTATTATGGATAGAGAAACCGGCCGTTCAAGAGGCTTCGGTTTCGTTGAGCTGAGCGATGATGAGCTAGCTAAAAAGGCTATCGAGGAGTTAAACCAAGCAAGTTATGACGGCAAAGTCATCAATATAACAGAAGCCAGACCTAGAGAGGATAGAGGCGACAGAGGTGGTCGTTTCAATAACAACAGAGGTGGCGGTTACGGTTCCAACAGAGGCGGTGGCTATGGCTCTAACAGAGGTGGCGGTTATGGTTCTAACCGGGATGGTGGAAGATATTAATTCTATCTAGATAAAAAGGAAAGAGCGATCAGAGATGGTCGCTCTTTTTTATTTCAAGCGCATAAGCTCGTCCTCTGTCTGTCGTGATCTTTAGGTTACTGTTTTCCTCCACTAAAGGCCGTAGCCTTCGGATCAAGGTGTTCAAGGTCTCGTCGGCGTTGATCTTTCCCGGCCATAAACTTTCGCAGATATCCGAGCGGTTCAAGATATGCGTAGGCGATAGGAAAAACATCTCCATCAAGGCATATTGCTGAGGGGTGAGTTTTAGTTTCTCCTCATTCTCCTTATAGAAGGAGGCGGTCTCGCAAGAAAGGTTCAAATTACCGAAAGAGATGGTCTTTCCCGGATGGATAGGCTGAGGCATTATCAACTCCTTTCTATAACGTTTAAGCAATAGGGGCAGGGTAGCGGATAAAAAGGCAAGCCCGAGGAATAGGCCGGGCAAAGATTTGTCCGATAGCCCGATAACCGCAAGGGTGGAGCAATTGGCGTACCCTTGGAATGAGATCCCGATATGATCCGTGGCAGTATTGGGGCTGTTCGCTATGGATGATGCCCAGATAATCGTATCGCTGGCGATATAATATTCGTTGAGTTTCTTGTTGGTATTAGCGGGAGCGTTTTCGGTTTGAGGATCTTTATTGAGTACGTGGATCACGATTCCCGTTTTCTTCTTGTCGGGCGTATAACTCAATGCGTCGGAAAAGTCCTTGTTATAACTTTCTATGGATACCGGATTGCCGAAAAGCTTGGATAGATTGGCATAGGTGCGTATGGAATCTTGGCTCATCCATAGGTGGGAGTTTTGCAGGATCGTTTGTTGCAACGCTTGATTCAAGTCTGTCACGATCGTTTTCTTGGCTTCCGTATAACTATGGAAACCGAAGCTGAACGAGAGGATCAGCATTAAGGAGGTACCCAAAACGGATAGATTGGCCGATAGTCGTGTATTCATTATTCGCTAGATTAGAATTAACATAAAAAGAACGCTCGAAGGTACTAAATATTATAGAAGGAAAGTATCCTTTTCGATAGGATTCGGGATGAAATAGACCTAAATCCTGCTAAATGACCGGATGTCATGGAAATGTCATGGAAATGTCAGCTACTTATCCGGCGATTATTTACGTTGTTGTTGTCTGTTGCCTCTACTTTTGCCCGAAAACAAATCAAATAAGATACGGATATGAAAAGATTTCTGATGATGATGGCCTTGATAGGGCTTGTGGGAAACTGGAACTCGACGTTGACTGCCCAACTCGTCTCTCCCGATTCATTGTATTTGAACGAGGACTTGCCCGAGATAAACATTGTCGCCGTGAAACCCTTGATAAAGGCAGAGGCGGATAAGACTACTTACAGTATCGCCGAGGACCCGGATTCCCGAACCTATACTTTGCTGGAGATGTTGCGAAAAGTCCCTCTAGTGACCGTGGATGGCGAGGATAACGTGAAGGTAAACGGACAATCCAGTTTTAAGATTTATATGAACGGGCGTCCCTCGAATATGTTCTCCAATAATCCCAAGGAGGTCTTGCGTAGTATCCCCGCCAGCATGATCAAGAAAGTGGAGGTGATAACAGATCCCGGTGCCCGTTACGATGCGGAGGGTGTCAGCGGAATCTTGAATATCGTGACGAAAGGAGCGGAGTTCGAGGGATATAACGCGAGTATAAACACTACGGTGATGAACTTATTTAAGAGTGTCGGTGGTTTCGCTACGCTGAAATATGGCCGATTATCGCTTTCCGGAAATTATACGTTTAGCCAACAATCGTCCGAGAGCGAGTCGGATTATCTCCGTACTCAGTCGGGAGACGGTGCGAAGCTCCGGATGCTCTCGGACGTAGACGTGAAATATCCGGCCCATTATGGAAGTCTGGAAGGCAGTTTCGAGATCGATACATTGAATTTGATCTCCTTGTCCGGAAACTTGAATATCGGAAACAGCAACTCTATTTGGAATAGCCATTATAGCAGGTTTGATAAAGAGGGGGAAGAAATCTATGCTTATAACGAGGATATGAGTAAGAAGAACGAATGGGGTAGTGCCTCCTTAAAAGCGGATTATCAGCGTTTATTCAAACGAAATAAGGAAGAGATGCTAACGCTTTCCTATCAGTACGATTATATCCCGAACGATATTTATAGCGTGTTTCATGATAAGGACAAGATGGGCAATGTCTCGTTACCCCAACTGGAGGCCGATTATACCCGGCAAATCAGTCATGCCCGCACCCATGAGCATACGGCCCAGCTTGATTACGTGAATCCTTTTACAAGTACGCATTCCATCGAGGGCGGTTTGAAGCTGATTCGGCGTAACAGTACGAGCCACGCTACTTCGGAGGTAAAGGAGTTGGGTGAGGGTGTCTGGTTACCCGCTGATTTACAACCTTTGGTGGAATATCGGCATGTGCAGAATATAGGCTCCGCCTATGCGGGATATGGATTTAAGTATGGTAAATGGAGCTTGAACCCGGGCATTCGTATGGAACATACTTGGCAGGACGTGACTTATAAACAAGGCGAAGGCAAGGATTTTAATTATCGTGTAACGGATTGGGTTCCTTCTTGGACCTCCGCTTTCCGCTTGGACGACCGGAATTTGTTTCGCTTGGCTTACAACTTACGTTTACGTCGCCCGAATATCAGCTATTTGAATCCTACGGTGTTCGTGTCTGGGACCTCTATCTCGTATGGAAATCCGGGATTGGTATCGGAGAAACATCATCGTCTTTCGGCGTCATACAGTTATTACGGAACGAAATTGAATGTGCAGGCTTCCGTGCTCTGCACCTTGGGAAAAGGGGTGATTGATGAGTATCTGTTCATTGATTCGGCGAATGTGGTGAATAGTACGTATGATAATCTCGTGGACGTGAAAGCAGCGGGAGGAAACCTTTATCTAAGCTATAATCCTTCGCCCCGGACAAGCGTGTCGCTGAACAGCATGTTGCATTATCTGGATTTACGGGCGCAGGAGGGGAATGAGGTTTACGATACGGATGTGCGTAATTCCGGCTTTTGTGGCTCTGCTTTTGTCGATTTCTCGCAGAAGTTTAAGTACGGGTGGCGTTTTGTCCTGTCGGGTGGATACGTGCGCTCCGAGCCGAATGTGGGGATGGACTCGTACGGCTTTTATTTTTACGGCTTGAGTGTGGTAAAGAGCTTCTTGAATGATAAATTGACTTGTACGCTGCGGGCGCAAGATTTTCTGGGAGATCATAAGACGATACAGATTAACGAGCGATATCCGGACTTTCATATCCGGCAGACCGAGCGTATGTTTAGCCGTGGTTTCGGCATCGCTATCAGCTACCGGATCGGTGATTTAAAAGCGAGCGTGAAGAAGGCGGGGAGGAGCATAAGGAATGATGATCTGTTGGACGCTAAATAAAGAAGATGGTGTGCCATGATCCACAATATGGCACACCACCTACGGTATCATAACTCATCCAACCATTTCTTGCCGGGCTTTGTGTAAAGCCAAGCTAAGAAGATAGCGGCTAAAATGGTAACAACGAGCATCAACACTGTCAATCCATTTAAATCTTTTATCATAATCATATTATTTTAATATTCTATTTCCAACTCGGGCTAATAGGTAAGTACCTAAAATCCCTATATTTAACATACCCCAATTATTAATGTCGCCGATGTCTTTTGCTAATAGGAGCATTTCTCCTAATACCATCGTCGTAAACATTAATTTAGCCAAGTCAAAAAAGAACTTCCCTAAAGTCTCCCTTCGGACCTTGTCCCGTTCTTTCCTCATTGTCTGTTGTCTCTCCCAATTTCCCATAGTCCCTTGTTTTGGTTAATACTACTGATTATATGCAGGCAAATGTATATATTATCGGCGACCTGCCCAACTTTTTTATGTGGAATCGCTTATTTTCCCTAATTTTGTATCCCTAAAACGGATGAATGTGGAAGAGTATTTGAATCAACTGAATGAGAGCCAGCGGGAAGCGGTGGTTTACAATGAGGGGCCATCCTTGGTCGTGGCCGGGGCTGGCTCCGGTAAGACAAGGGTACTGACCTATAAGATCGCTTATTTATTGCAATTGGGATTGCCTCCCTATAGTATCTTGGCGCTGACCTTTACCAATAAGGCGGCCCGGGAGATGAAAGAGCGTATTGCGGCCATCACCGGTGACCAAACGGCCCGTCGGCTATGGATGGGAACGTTCCATTCCATCTTCTCCCGTATTTTACGGAACGAGGCGGAGCATATCGGTTATCCTTCCAATTTCACGATTTATGACGCCACTGATTCCAAGAGCTTACTGAAATCCATCATCAAGGAAATGCAATTGGACGATAAGGTGTACCGCCTAGGAATGGTGCAGAGCCGGATCTCCAACGCGAAGAACTCCTTGATAACTTATACGGCCTACGAGCAAAATAAAGAGCTCGTGGAAAGCGATATAAACGCCAAGGTCCCCTTGCTCCGGGAAATCTACAAACGTTACCAGAGCCGTTGCCTGCAAGCGGGAGCCATGGATTTCGACGACTTGTTGCTGCAAACCAATATCCTGTTCCGGGATCATCCGGCCGTCTTGGAGAAATACCGGAACTTCTTCCGGTATGTATTGGTGGATGAGTATCAAGATACGAACTTCGCCCAACACTTGATCGTGCAACGGCTTTGCGAGAGACACGGCCATATCTGCGTGGTAGGGGATGACGCCCAGAGCATCTATTCCTTCCGAGGCGCTAATATAGATAATATCCTGCAATTCAAGAATCTTTATACCGGTTGCCGTATCTTCAAGCTGGAACGGAATTACCGTTCCACCCAGAATATCGTGAACGCCGCCAATAGCTTGATCGACAAGAATACACGTCAGATACCCAAAACGGTCTATTCCGAGAAGGAGGCGGGCAACAAGGTGAGTGTTTTCACCTCGTACTCCGATTATGAGGAGGGCTACACCGTAGCCGCCCGAATCAACGAGATGCACGGGATATTAGGGAAATTCTCGTATGCCGATTTCGCTATCCTGTATCGTACCAACGCCCAGTCCCGTATCTTGGAAGAGGCGTTGCGAAAGCGGGGCATCCCTTACAAGATTTACGGCGGTTTGTCTTTTTACCAGCGGAAAGAGATCAAGGACGTGATCTCTTACTTCCGCCTGATCGTGAACCCGCACGACGAGGAGGCCTTGAAGCGAATCATCAATTATCCCACCCGGGGAATCGGGGATACGACGGTAGGTAAGCTTGTCGGTGCCGCTACCGAATACGGGGTAAGTCTATGGACCGTGCTTCAAGCCCCCTTAGAATATTCGCTACCGATAAATAACGGTACAGCTAAGAAACTGAGCGATTTCCGTAGTTTGATTGAAGTTTTCATTGAAGAGAATAAAAAACTCTCCGCAGAGGAATTGGCTACCTTGGTGGTGAAGCGTAGCGGCATCGTTTCCGACCTGTTTCAAGACCGTTCCGTAGAGGGCGTGAGCAAGCAAGAGAACTTGCAGGAGTTGCTGAAAGGTATCGCCGAGTTTTGCGAGATCCGGCGTGAGGAGGGCATGGAGCAAGTCGCCATGTCCGACTTTTTGGCGGAGGTATCCTTGCTCACCGATCAAGATAACGATAAAGAGGAAAACTCCGATAAGGTCACGATGATGACCGTACATGCCGCCAAGGGATTGGAATTCACGAATGTTTTCGTGGTAGGCTTGGAGGAAGACCTATTCCCCTCGTCCCTATCGAAAGATAACCCGAGAGCGGTAGAGGAGGAGCGTCGTTTGTTCTACGTGGCGATTACCCGTGCGGAGCAAAATTGCGTATTGAGCTATGCGAAGAGCCGCTATCGTAACGGGAAGACGGATATGTGTACGCCCAGCCGTTTCTTGAAGGATATAGACGCTAAGTATCTGGATATGCCTTCGGATGCCGGCGCTTCAGATGCATTCGCCTCGGCCCGTGAACGCTACGGGCGCCCGGCTTTTGCCTCTCCATTCCGGCAACCAAGGGCGGTTGAGGATGATTTCGTGTCGCCGGTGAAGCAAGCGGCACAGCGTCAAGGGCATCTTACGAAGTTAAAAAACACGATGGAATCGTCCTTTTCGGCGGCTCCGGCCACGGATGCCTCTGTTTTGAGGGTGGGCCAGAAGGTCAATCACGACCGTTTCGGCGATGGCGAGATCGTCTCGATGGAAGGTGAGGGAGGTGATGCGAAAGTGACGGTCGCCTTCAAGAATTTCGGAGAAAGGCGACTTTTGCTTAAGTTTGCCAAACTCAGCGTGTTAGGCTAAGTGCGTTTTTGCTCGAATTCATTTTCGAATGCCGAATCGAACACTGCTTTTTGAAGCTAAGTCGTTGGATTTTAATGATTGGCAGAAAAGGAAAGGTTTATTTTCGAATGGGCTTTCGAACTCACTTTCGCATCATATAAGATATAAATAGATATTATAATAAAAATATAAAGAATAGAGGCAAGATGCCTCCTTTCTTTTTTTTTCGATTAAAAAGAGAATGAAAAGAACCCAGAAATACTATAGTGCTTGTGCCCAAGTACTATAGTATTTGTCTACGAACACAGTAGTATTCGCAAGTTAACACAACTGTCTTTTTTCTGCGACATATTCAATGAATTACCCCGATAATAGTTGTAATATCAGAATGTTTTTCTTATATTTGCATGTTAATATGAAATATTGAGATACAGCATGATAGACATCAACAAGATACCCTCGCCTTGCTATGTGATGGAGGAGAAATTACTGAGAAACAACCTGTCCTTGATCAAGAGCGTAAAAGAACGTGCGGGAGTGAATATCATATTGGCTTTTAAGGCTTTCGCTTTATGGAAAGCGTTCCCGATCGTACGTGAGTACATTCCTTTTTCGACAGCAAGTTCTAAATTTGAGGCCCAGTTGGCCTTCGAGGAAATGGGAAGTCCGGCGCATACCTATTCCCCGGCTTATACGGAGGCTGATTTCCCGTTGATCTTGAGATACAGTAGTCACGTTACGTTCAACTCGCTCTCTCAGTTCCATCGTTTTTATCCGATGGTGCGGGCGGATGGTAACCGGGTGTCTTGTGGGTTGCGGATCAATCCGGAATACTCGGACGTGGAGACGGACTTGTATAATCCTTGTGCTCCGGGTTCCCGGATGGGGGTGACCGGCGACTTGCTGGGAGACACGTTGCCGGAGGGTATCGAGGGGCTGCATTTCCATACCTTGTGCGAGTCCACTTCCTATGATCTGGAGCGGACGCTGGCCGAGGTGGAGAGGCGTTTTGGCCGTTTCCTGCCTCACGTCAAGTGGCTGAATATGGGAGGTGGTCATTTGATGACCCGTAAGGATTACGACGTGGAGCATTTAATCGCTTTACTGAAAGGCTTTAAGGAGAGATATCCGAACTTGGAGTTGATCATGGAGCCGGGTAGCGCCTTCGCTTGGCAGACCGGGTTCTTGCTGACAACCGTGGTGGATATCGTGGAGAACCACGGTATCAAGACGGCGATTATCGACGCCTCGTTCACCTGCCATATGCCGGATTGCTTGGAGATGCCCTACAAACCGGCTATCCGTTTCGCTACGGATGCCGTGGAAGGGAAACCTACCTACCGGATCGGGGGAAATAGCTGTTTGAGCGGTGATTATATGGGGGATTGGTCGTTCGATAAGCCTTTGGCGATCGGCGACAAGCTGATTTTCGAGGATATGATCCACTACACGATCGTGAAGACGAATATGTTCAACGGCATACCGCACCCTTCCTTGGCCCTTTGGAACAAGGACAACCAGCTGGTGATGTACCGTACGTTCGGCTATGAGGATTATAAGAACAGGATGGATTAAAAACAAGCAAAGGGAGGAATATGACCATGACAGCGAATGAGTTGAAATATACATACATGGAGGAAGCCATGAGTATCTTGGATAATGAGGAGCTTATGCGTAAGGCTTTATCGCTCTTGCGGAACTTAAAAGAGAAGACCTTCTCGCCTGCCAAGCGAAGCGAGCGGGAGGTGCTGGAAGAGGCTTTCCAGAGCGTAAAAGACTTGAAGGCGGGAAAAATAACTTCTCGCCCATTGGAGGATCTATTGAATGAGTTATAAGATTGAGGCATTACCGCCCTTCGCTAAGGAGGTGAAATATTTGGCGAAACGATATAAGTCGTTGAAAGAAGATATCCTAAGGTTGAGGGACGAACTGCTGGAGAACCCTTTGTCGGGAACGGATTTGGGAGGTGGCCTCCGTAAGGTCCGGATGTCCATCCACTCGAAATCACAGGGCAAGAGAGGGGGAGCTCGGGTGATAACTTTTACGGTACTTGTCAGCGTTGATGAAGGAACAATTTTTCTTGTGACGATGTATGATAAGAGCGAGATTGAGTCTATGTCCGTTAAGGAGATCCGGAAACTACTTGATAAGTGTGATTTGAAGTAAATAAAAACAGAAACAAAATAAATATGGGTATTTTTAGCTTTTTCAGTAAGGACAAGAAGGAAACCTTGGATAAAGGTCTGTCGAAGACGAAGGAGAGTGTTTTTTCCAAGATTACCAAGGCGATCGCCGGTAAGAGTAAGGTGGACGACGATGTGTTGGATAATTTGGAGGAAGTACTGATTACCTCGGATGTCGGTGTAGATACCACGTTGAAAATCATCGACCGTATCGAGAAGCGTGTGGCCCGTGACAAGTATGTCACCACCCAAGAATTGACCACCCTGCTGCGTGACGAGATCGCTAGCTTGCTGACAGAGAACAATACGGAGGATGCCGAGGGATTCGCACTTCCGGAGGGCAAGAAACCCTACGTGATCATGGTTGTAGGCGTGAACGGGGTGGGTAAGACGACCACGATCGGTAAGCTGGCTTACCAGTTCAAGAAAGCCGGCAAGAAGGTCTATCTGGGCGCCGCCGATACGTTCCGTGCCGCCGCCGTGGAGCAACTAGTGATCTGGAGCGAGCGGGTAGGCGTACCTATCGTGAAGCAGAACATGGGCTCGGACCCCGCTTCCGTGGCTTTCGATACGCTGAGCTCCGCCAAGGCGAACGATGCCGACGTGGTGATTATCGATACTGCCGGACGTCTGCATAACAAGATCAACTTGATGAACGAGCTTACCAAGATCAAGAACGTGATGAAGAAGGTGATCCCGGACGCCCCCCACGAGATATTGTTGGTATTGGACGGCTCTACCGGGCAGAACGCTTTCGAGCAAGCGAAACAATTTACCGCCGCCACCGAGGTGAACGCCTTGGCCGTGACCAAGTTGGACGGTACCGCCAAGGGGGGTGTCGTGATCGGTATCTCCGACCATTTCCGTATCCCCGTGAAATATATCGGACTCGGCGAGGGGATGGAGGATTTGCAAGTATTCCGCAAACGTGAGTTTGTCAATTCGTTATTTGGAGAATGAGAAAAAATAAAGTAGATATTATTACGCTGGGGTGTTCGAAAAACCTAGTGGACTCGGAGCAACTTATGCGCCAATTCGTTGCCAATGGCTATACGGTAGAGCATGATCCCCATAAGATCAATGGCGAGATCGTGGTGGTGAATACCTGCGGTTTCATCGGCGACGCCCAAGAGGAATCGATCAATATGATCCTCGAGCTGGGCGAGCAAAAGCAGAAAGGACGGATCGGGAAGCTCTTCGTGATGGGGTGCTTGTCGGAGCGTTTCTTGAAAGATCTGGAGAAGGAACTTCCCGAGGTAGATCGTTTCTACGGGAAATTCAATTGGAAGGAGTTGATCTCCGATCTGGGCAAGTCGTACCATCAAGAGCTGGCTACGGATCGTGTGCTCACCACCCCGAGGCACTACGCTTACGTGAAGATCGGGGAGGGATGCAACCGTACTTGTTCTTACTGTTCGATCCCGATCATAACCGGGGCTTATCAATCCCGTCCGATGGACGAGATCGTAGACGAGGTGCGTGGCTTGGTCGCGCAAGGCGTGAAAGAATTCCAGATGATCGCCCAAGATCTTACGTTTTATGGCCTCGATCGCTATAAGCGAATGGCCTTGCCGGAACTGGTGGAGCGGGTATCCGACATCCCGGGCGTGGAGTGGATTCGTTTGCATTACGGGTATCCGTCTCATTTCCCCTATGACCTGTTGCCGGTGATGCGTGAGCGTGATAACGTTTGCAAGTATATGGACATCGCCCTCCAGCATATCAGCGACCCGATGTTGAAGATGATGCGCCGCAATATCACGAAGGCCGAGACCTATGAGCTGTTGGAGCGTATGCGCCGGGAAGTGCCGGGCATCCATCTACGCACCACCTTGATGGTGGGTCATCCCGGCGAGACGGAACAGGATTTCGAGGAGTTGATCCGCTTCGTGAAAGATATCCGCTTCGAGCGTATGGGCGCTTTCGCTTATAGCCATGAGGAGGGTACCTATGCTTATCAGCATTATAAAGACGAGATCCCGCAGGAGGTGAAGCAAGACCGACTGGATTACTTGATGCGTGTGCAAGAAGGCATCTCCGCCGACGTGAACGCCTCGAAAGTAGGGCAGACCTTCCGAGTGATCGTAGACCGGGAGGAGGAGGATTTTTACGTGGGACGTACGCAATACGACTCGCCCGAGGTAGATCCGGAAATATTGATCTCCAAGGATACTCCCTTGAGTCCGGGTAGCTTTTACCAAGTAAAGGTGATTGACGCACAAGCGTTTGATCTGTATGGTAAAGTGTTGAATTGATGTAAAAACTGTCAATATATTTGTCGGTTAACGAAAAAATAACTAATATAGCAGCACGAACTGTTATGGAATTAGATATGAAAAACAAGGAACTTATAACGGAATTGGCGAATCGCATGGATTGGACCTCGAAGGAGGTATCCGACATGCTTTCTGCGCTCAGTTCCGTCGTAAGTTCGAAATTAGTGGATAACGATACGATCTATCTGCAAGGCTTCGGCCAGTTCGAGGTGAAAAAGAAAGCGGAACGTATTTCCGTGAATCCGGCGAACGGGAAGCGATATCTGGTTCCCCCTAAATTAGTTCCCGTGTTCAAGCCCGGAACGACCGTGAAGAATCGTTTAAAGGAATTGGGTGATCATGAATAACCGGCTGAATATACAAGATTTAGCCGGTTTATTATCGGAGCGTACCGGCAAGGACAGAGGAGAGGTAGAGCGTTTCTTGAGAGATTTTATCTCGGTGGTATCCGAAGGGGTCTATACGGATAAGATCGTAAAAGTAAAGGGCTTGGGTACTTTCAAGATTATCTCTGTGGAGAAGCGGGAGAGTATCCACGTGAATACCGGTGAACGTTTCTTGATCCCCGAACATTATAAATTCTCTTTCCTGCCGGATAAAGACCTGCGGGAACAGGTAAACAAGCCTTTCTCTATCTTTGAGACGACAGAGATCAACGAGAACGTGGATTTCTCGGACATGGATGAGTCCGTAGAGGAGAAGGAAACGGAAGACGAGTCCGTGGAGGAGGTAATGCCGGATAAGGAAATCCCTTTGGCAAATACTCAGCCCAAAGAGAAGCCCGAACCGATACTAGAACCTGAACCTGAACCATTGCCTGAGCCAGAGCAAGCGTTTGATCCGGAGCCGTCATCGGTATCTGAACCGGAACGTGGATTGGAACCGGAACCGCCCGCGGAGCCATCTCCCATACCAGAGAGACCGGAAGAGCAAGCCCGTAGGAAACCGGAGGAAAAGGGGGTATTAATGATCGTCGCCTTTTTGATAATCGTAATCTCTGTATTCTTCTATCTGGGAAGAAATAATTGGAAACCGGCGCCTGCCCAAGAAGAGGTGATAACGGAAGCCAAGAATACGGCCAAGGACACGGTTCAAGAATCAGCTTGGATGCTTCATCCGGACTCGGTAGCGGAGAAGACCCCGCATACGGAACCGGAGCCTTATGTGGAACCGGCGCCAAAACCATTGGGGCAGGTGAAGATCAAGCATGGCGACCGCCTCACCGTGATCGCCTTGGAATATTATGGCAATAAATTATTCTGGGTGTATATTTACCAACATAATAAGGCTGTTATAAAAGACCCGAACAACGTCCCGATCGGTACCGTGATCGAGATACCCGCACCGGAATCGTATGGCATCGATGCCAAGAGCCGTGAGTCGCGGGAGAAAGCCGCCGCCCTACAAACAGAGATACTTGCCGGGGAGTAAGAGAAATCCCCCTTTTTTAAGTAAAATAAAACAAAACGAGGAAGTGTTGGTTAGTATTATTTAACTGCAAAAGTGAAGGATACGAATTTAACATTTCTAATTTTGTGCATCCTAAAAAATCAACGTAAAATTGGGACAATATAATAACAATATAATAGAATAAATCTTATGAGTCAGACAGTAGACATTCGTGAGTTGAATGAGCGAATTGAAAGTAAAAGCTCGTTTGTGAACATGATTACGATGGGTATGGACAAAGTAATCGTCGGACAAAAGCATTTGGTTGAATCCTTGTTGATCGGTTTGCTTTCGGACGGACATATCCTGTTGGAAGGTGTGCCGGGTTTGGCTAAGACACTTGCCATTAAAACATTGTCGTCGTTGATCGACGCTAAATACAGCCGAATCCAGTTCACCCCGGACTTACTTCCGGCCGATGTGATCGGTACGATGATTTACAGTCAGAAAAGCGAAGAGTTCCAGGTAAAGCAAGGCCCGATCTTCGCTAATTTTGTGTTAGCGGACGAGATCAACCGTGCCCCGGCGAAAGTACAGAGTGCCTTGTTGGAGGCCATGCAAGAGCGTCAGGTCACGATCAGCGAGCATACCTACAAGTTGCCGAAGCCTTTCTTGGTAATGGCTACCCAGAACCCGATCGAGCAGGAGGGTACGTACCCGTTGCCTGAGGCGCAGGTAGACCGTTTCATGTTGAAGGTGATCATCAATTATCCGAAGAAGGAGGAAGAGAAATTAATCATACGCCAGAATATATCCGGAGAACGTCCGGAGATCAAGCCGATCTTGACGAAAGAGGAGATCCTCGACGCCCGTAACGTGGTTCGTGAGGTTTATTTGGACGAGAAGATCGAGCGTTACATCGTGGATATCGTCTTCGCTACCCGTTTCCCGGCTGAGGCTGGTTTGCCGAACTTGGCGAGCATGATCTCTTTCGGCGCTTCCCCTCGTGCGTCTATCAACTTGGCGTTGGCCGCCCGTGCGTACGCTTTCATCAAGCGTAGGGGCTATGTGATCCCGGAGGATATCCGTGCGGTATGCCACGACGTGATGCGCCATCGTATCGGCTTGAGTTATGAGGCCGAGGCGAACAACTTGACTTCAGAGGAGGTAATCAGCGAGATCTTGAATAAAGTAGAAGTTCCTTAAATGGAGACAAGTGAATTATTAAAAAAGGTCCGCCGTATCGAGATAAAGACCCGTGGTCTTTCCCGTAACATCTTCGCCGGCCAGTACCATTCGGCTTTCAAGGGCCGTGGTATGGCGTTCAGCGAGGTAAGGGAATATCAATACGGCGATGATATCCGGGATATCGACTGGAACGTCACCGCCCGCTACGTCCGCCCCTACGTCAAGGTGTTCGAGGAGGAGCGTGAGCTGACGGTGATGCTGCTGATCGACGTGTCCGGTAGCCGTGACTTTGGCTCCGTCAACGTCATGAAGAAGGAGGTGATCACCGAGATCGCCGCTACCTTGGCTTTCTCGGCGATACAGAACAACGATAAGATCGGCGTGGTGTTCTTCTCGGACAAGATCGAGAAGTTTATCCCGCCCCAGAAAGGAAAGAAACATATCTTATATATTATCCGGGAGCTGATCGATTTCCATCCGGAGGAGACGAGGACGGATATCAGCCAAGTGTTGAAATACTTGACCAACGCCATCAAGAAGCGTTGCACGGCTTTCCTCATCTCCGATTTTATTGACAAGGAGGGTTTCAAGGACGCCTTGACGGTGGCCAACCGCAAGCATGACATGGTAGCCATTCAGGTGTACGACCGTCGTGAGACCGAGCTTCCCGCCGTAGGCCTTATGAAGATCAAGGACGCCGAGACCGGGAAGGAGCAATGGATAGACAGTTCCTCCGCCCGTGTGCGTGCGGCCTATAAGGAATGGTGGGAGAAACGGCAGGCGAAGATGAGCGATACGTTCAAGAAATGCCGTGTAGACTCCGTCTCTGTCCGTACCGAGGATGATTATGTGAAAGCATTGATTGCTCTTTTTGACAAACGTAATTAAAGCAAGCAGATGAAATTGATAAAGAAAAGTATCCTGTTTCTGGTCGCCGCCGCTTCCCTCGCGGGGGGAAGGGCATATGCGCAGAGACCGTTGATCGATGTCGCTATCGACTCGGCCGCCATATTGATCGGAGAGCAGACTACCTTGCACCTTACGGTAACGGCGGATAAGGATCGCCCTGTGCAGATCGTGATCCCGAACGATACCTTGATGACGGGTGTGGAGGTGTTGAATCTCTCCAAGGCGGACTCCACGGAGATCGAGAACGACCGGCTCGTTATCAAGCAGGATGTATTGATTACCTCGTTTGATTCGTCACTCTATCTATTACCTCCGTTGAAGGTGATAGACGGGGTGGATACCGTATATTCCAACCAAGTCGCCTTGAAGGTCTCCACGATTCCCGTGAACGCGGACAAGCCGGAGGAGTTCAACGACATCAAGACCGTATGGAAGCCGCCTTTCGTATGGGCCGATTATTATCCGATCATTTACGGGATCTTGCTGGCCCTGTTCTTGATTTGCGTGATCGCCTATATCGTGAAACGGATCCGTGCGAAGAAGTCGTTGATCCCATTCAAGAAAGAGGAGCCGAAACTTCCGCCTCACGAGCAGGCTATCAAGGAACTGGACGAGATCAAGCAACAGAAACTCTGGCAGCAAGGACGAAGCAAGGAGTATTACACCTTGATCACGGATACGCTGCGTAAGTATATCGAGGAACGTTTCGGTATCAATGCCATGGAGATGACTTCCGGTGAGATCTTGGAGCTGATCCGCAAGAACTCTGAGGCGCAGAGCGTGTACGATAACTTGAGGCAGATTCTGCAATTGGCCGACTTCGTGAAATTCGCCAAGATGAACCCGCTGCCGGATGAGAATGATTTGAGTATGATGAATGCGTATTTGTTCGTGAACCAGACGAAGGTGGAGGAGATGCAAGAGCCCGAATCTACGAACGATACAACTAATTTAAAGGATTAAGAGATGGTATTTGCGAATCCTAATTATTTATATTTATTGTTGTTGCTCATTCCGATGATCGGATGGTACGTCTACAAGCTGAGCAAGAGTCAGGCCAGCTTGCAGGTCTCCTCGTCGGAGGCGTTCGAGGCGCCGGGAGCGACATCATGGATCGTGTACTTGCGTCACGTGCCTTTCGTGTTGCGTATGGTAGCGGTAGCGTTGCTGATCGTGATCTTGGCCCGTCCGCAATCCACGAATAGTTGGTCCAATTCTTCCACGGAAGGTATCGATATCATGTTGGCGATGGATATCTCGGGTAGTATGCTGGCGCAAGACTTGAAACCGAACCGCTTGGAGGCGGCGAAGGATGTGGCCGCGTCGTTCATCAACGGCCGTCCGAACGATAACATCGGTCTCGTGGTCTTTTCTGCCGAGAGCTTTACGCAATGCCCGTTGACAACCGATCATACGGTCTTGCTGAATCTCTTCAAGGATATCCAAAGCGGTATGATCCAAGACGGAACGGCTATCGGGTTGGGCTTGGCGAATGCCGTGAGCCGTATCAAGGACAGCCACGCTAAGTCGAAGGTGATCATCCTTCTGACCGATGGTTCGAACAACGCCGGCGAGATCGCTCCGGTTACCGCCGCTGAGATCGCCAAGACGTTCGGCGTGCGTGTCTATACGATCGGAGTCGGAACGAAAGGCATGGCGCCGTATCCGTTCCAGACCGCTTTCGGCGTGCAGTACCAGAATATACCGGTAGAGATCGACGAGGCTACGTTGAAGCAGATCGCCTCTACCACGGGCGGGCAATATTTCCGTGCTACGGACAACGCCAGCCTGAAGGAGATCTATTCCGAGATCGACCAGATGGAGAAGACCAAGATCAGCGTACAGGAGTACAGCAAGAAGCAGGAGGAGTATAAGAACTGGGCCTTGCTGGTGTTCGCCTTGTTGCTGGTGGAGATCTTATTGAGAAATACATTGTTGAGAAATATACCATAAAGATAAAAGGCTTATGTTTCGATTTGCGCATCCGGACTTTTTATATTTGCTTTTTCTCCTTCCCGCATTGGTGGCGTTCTACGTGTATGCCATGATCGTGAAGAAGAAAGCGATAAAGAAATACGGTAACCCTACGTTGTTGGCCGAGTTGATGCCCGAGGTATCGACCAAGCGCCAGCATCTGAAGTTTTGGCTGTTGTTCGGAGCCATTACCATGGTTATCTTTATTATAGCGGGGCCTCAATTCGGCTCGAAACTGGAGACGGTGAAGCGTCAGGGAGTAGAGATCATGGTGTGTCTGGACGTATCCAACTCCATGTTGGCCGAGGACGTGTCGCCCAACCGTTTGGATAAAGCCAAACAGATGCTATCCCGATTGACGGACGGCTTTACGAATGATAAGGTAGGTTTGATCGTGTTCGCCGGCGACGCTTTCACGCAGTTGCCGATCACCTCGGATTATATCTCCGCCAAGATGTTCTTGTCCTCTATCAACCCGTCGATGGTCTCTACGCAAGGTACGGCGATCGGTGCCGCCATCAACTTGGCCGCCCGTTCCTTTACCCCGGACGAGACGACCGATAAGGCGATCATCTTGATCACCGACGGCGAGAACCATGAGGACGACGCTATCGGTGCCGCCAAAGCCGCCGCCGAGAAGGGCATCCACGTGAACATCGTGGGAATGGGTGATCCGAAAGGTTCTCCGATCCCCATCCAAGGAAGCAATAATTATATGAAGGATAAGGATGGAAACGTGGTGATCACGAAGCTGAACGAGCAGATGGGTCAAGAGATCGCCGCCGCCGGAAACGGTATGTACGTACGTGCGGACAATACGAATTCTGCCTTGAAAGCCCTTCAGAAAGAAATCGAGAAAATGAATAAGACGGAGCTGGATAGCAAGGTTTATTCCGAGTATGACGAGCAGTTCCAGATTTTCGCTTGGATAGCTTTGTTCCTCTTGATCGCCGATTTCATGACCTTGGATCGTAAGAACCGTATATTTAGGAAAGTAAAATTATTCTCTTAATTCGACGAAGTGATGAGACGTATATATAAATCTATGATATGGGTATCGGTCTTGGCGCTCAGCGCTGGGGCGGTCTCTGCCCAGAAAGCGGAACGGAAGAACGTGCGTGAGGGGAATAAGCTTTATGAGAGCGAGAAATACACCGAGTCCGAGATCGCTTATCGCAAGAGCTTGGAGGTGAATCCCCGCTCTACGGAAGGAACCTATAATCTGGGAAACTCCCTATACAAGCAAGGCAAGTTCCCCGAGGCCGCCGAGCAATATCAATTGATCGCCGGGCAAGGGGAGAAGATGGTGGCTACGCCGGAAGGGAAGGCACGCTTGTCGGAGGTGTATCATAATATGGGGAATATCTTCATGCAGAACAAGGATTACGGCAAGGCCGTGGAGGTGTATAAGCAATCGCTTCGCTTGAACCCGAAAGATGACGAGACCCGTTATAACTTGGCCTTGGCCCAGAAACTGCTGTCGGATCAGCAGAATCAGGATCAGAGCCAAGATCAACAGAACGACGACAAGCAGGAGAACAAGGATCAGAAGGACGATCAGCAGCAACAGCAACAACAACAGCCGCAAGACGACCAGAAGCAGGATAAGACCCAAGAGCAACAGCAATCCAACGAGCAAATGAGCAAGGACAATGCCCAGCAGATGTTGGACGCCTTCCTGCAAGATGAGAAAGACACCCAAGAGAAGGTGAAGAAGGCGCAGATGCAGCAGCAACAACGCCGGAAGACCGAGAAGGAGTGGTAAACTGGATAATTAACGAAAAAATGAGATACACAATGAGGAAATTAATTTTCTTATTCATCCTGATGTTAACGGTAGGGGTGGCGACAAAGGCCGCGGATGTGACCTTCAAGGCCTCGGCGCCCCAAGCGGTGGTAATGGGAGAGCAGTTTCGCTTGACTTTCACCGTCAATGCCGAAGGCAAGGATTTGAGAGTGCAGGAGATGCCAGACTTTGACGTATTAATGGGTCCCTCCCAATCCACCTCCTATAGCAGTAGCTGGGTGAACGGGAAGAGTACCAGCGAGACAACCGTTACGTATACGTATGTCTTGATGCCGAAGAAGGAAGGTACGTTTAATATAGCTCCGGCAACGATCAAGGTGAACGGCTCTAATTATACATCGAATGGCTTGGCCATCAAGGTGCTTCCGGCGGATAAGGCGGGTAAGCAAGAGGCGGAGACAACGACGGCGAGCGGGGCGATCTCTAACGATCGGCTGTTCGTGAAGATGGACGTATCCAAACGAAGCGTGTTCGAGCAAGAAGGTTTCTTGGTGACTTTCAAGGTCTATTCCTTGGAAAATTTCTCGATTACGGGATTGAAATATCCGGAGTTCGAGGGTTTCTTGGTACAAGAGGTTGAGTTGCCGCAAGAGAAACAACTGACCTTGGAAAACTACAACGGGCGTAACTACCAGTCGGCCGTGATGCGTCAGGTGATCCTGTATCCCCAACGTTCCGGTAAGATCACGATCGAAGGTGGAAAGTATGATGCCGTGGTGCGTGTCCGTATGCAACAAGCGGGCGGCGGTAGCATCTTCGATAGCTTCTTCGACTCGTATCGGGATGTGAGCAAGGTGTTGACCACCTCTCCGGTTACTATCGACGTGAAGCCTTTGCCCTCCGGTAAGCCCGCTTCTTTCTCCGGTGCCGTAGGTACGTTCTCCATGACGGCTAATATCAGCTCGAACAACGTCAAGACAGACGAGGCTGTAACCATAAAGGTGAAAATCACGGGTAACGGAAACGTGAAGTTGGTGAAGAACCCGGAAGTGGTTTTCCCGAACGATTTCGATGTCTACGACCCAAAAGTAGAGATGGACATCAAGACCACGACTGCCGGTGTCAGTGGAAGCAAGACGATCGAATATATGGCGATACCCCGTTACGCAGGTGATTTCGAGATCCCGGCGATCGCTTTCTCCTATTTCGATATCAAGTCCGGTTCCTATAAGACCATCAAGTCCGAGCCTTATAAGTTGCATGTGGAGCAAGGCAAGGGTGGTAGTGGTTCTTCCCCGGTCGTATCGAACTTCAGTAATAAAGAGAGCGTGAAATACTTAGGCAAGGATATCCGTTACCTAAAGACGAAAGGCTTCTCCTTTATCGAGGGAGGTGATGGTATTTTCTTCGGTTCCTTTATGTATTATCTTTGCTATATCGTACCGGCTATCTTGTTTATCGTATTCTTCTTTATTTATCGTAAGCAGGTGAAGGAAAACGCCGACATCGCCTTGGTTCGTACCAAGAAGGCGAACAAGATGGCGGTTAGACGTCTGAAGAACGCCGGCAAGCTGATGAAAGAGAACAAGAAGGAAGAATTCTACGACGAGGTACTGCGTGCGTTGTGGGGCTATTTGAGCGATAAGCTGAGTATCCCGCAATCCGATCTGACCAAGGATAACGTAGAGACAGAATTGGCTAAATACGGTGTAGACGAATCCTTGACGAATGAGTTCATGGATATCTTGAATACTTGTGAGTTCGCTCGTTACGCTCCGTCCCAAGCGTCAGACGCTATGGATAAGCTGTATGAGCTGACGGTAGACGCTATTGGTAAAATGGAGAATACAATTAAAAAGTAAGAAGATGAAGATGACTATAAATTTAAGAAAGGTATTGTTTTTCTTATTGACTCTATGTCTGATAGGATCCGCTTATGCGCAAGATACCGCCTTGAAGGAGGCCGAGGTCGCTTATACGAAAGAAGATTATGCGAAGGCGATCGAGCTATATGAGGGAATCTTGAAGAGCAATGGCGAGTCTGCCGCCGTTTATTATAATTTGGGAAATGCCTATTATAAGGCGGGTAAGATCGCTCCGGCTATATTGAACTACGAACGTTGTCTTCTGCTGGATCCGGGTGATAGCGATGCTCGCTTCAATTTACAGATGGCCCGTCAGAAGACGATCGATAAGATTGAGCCGGTTGGTGATTTTTTCTTGGTCAAATGGTTTAAGAGCGTGGAGAACCTCGGTTCCGCAGACTCTTGGGCGAAGACAGGTATCGTGTGCTTCCTGTTGTTTATCGGTTGCTTGATCTTGTTCTTTTTCTCCCGTTGGGTACGCTTGAAGAAGATCGGTTTCTATTTGGGTGTCCTATTTATTATCATGGTTGTTTTTGCCAATATATTCGCCAGCGACCAGAAGGATGAGATGATAAACCGTAAACATGCCATCGTATTCGCCCCGACCGTTACGGTGAAAAGCTCGCCCGACGCTAGCGGTACGGATCTTTTCGTATTACATGAGGGAACGAACGTGACCGTGAAGAGTACGCTCGGCGAATGGAGCGAGATCGAGCTTGAGGATGGGAACGTAGGATGGATGCCTAGTAAAGACATAGAAAAAATCTGATACATGCTAGAACAATTATTGGTTTGGGAACGTGATGCGTTCTTTATGCTTAACGGTAGCGACTCCGCTTTTTTAGATCGCTTTATGTGGATCTATTCAGGCAAGGCGGTTTGGCTACCGTTAGCCTTTTTTATATTGGTGGTATTGTGCTATAAGAAGAACTGGAAGGAGTGGTTGTTGATCTTATTGGCCATAGTCTTGACGATCACGCTATGCGACCAGTTCGCTTCGCATGTTTGTAAGCCCATCTTCACCCGTTTCCGTCCGACTCATCACCCTGATTTTATGGATCAGGTAAAGGTGGTGTTCGGTTATCGGGGAGGTATGTATGGATTTATCTCCAGCCATGCGGCGAACGCTTTCGGTTTCGCTACCTTGATGGCGCTGATCTTCCGGAATAAGCTATTTGGATGGACTATTTTCTTTTGGGCGATTTTGACTTCCTATACTCGTATTTATTTAGGAGTGCATTTTATCACGGATATTATTCCGGGAGCTTTATCCGGTCTGCTATTCGGGTATCTTGTATATCTGTTATACCTCTATATAAGGCCTAAATTGATTCCGGCAGATTCTTGGGTACGTCCGGAGGCCATTTACTCGGATACCCGGAAACGTTTGATCACCTATGCGATTTGGTTGACCATCCTTTTAATAGCTCTATTTAATGAGCAATTGGTATCGTGCTTAATATAAGAGATTTTCGTTAAGTATGTCGTAAAGCATATTTGTTTTCAGCTGATTTTCTCAATAATAATTTGTTTCAATGCTATTAAATGACTAAGTTAGTGCCATAATATTAAACAAAAGTATTAACCTTCAAAATAAGAAAGCCATGACAAAGACGATTACATTTAACGAACTGAGAAGAATTAAAGATTCGTTACCTGACGGAAGTATACAACGCATCGCTGATGAGTTGGGATTAAAGGTTGAGACAGT
Organism: Parabacteroides sp. Y3-G-102; assembly: GCF_023656845.1. Taxonomy (NCBI): domain Bacteria; kingdom Pseudomonadati; phylum Bacteroidota; class Bacteroidia; order Bacteroidales; family Tannerellaceae; genus Parabacteroides; species Parabacteroides sp. Y3-G-102. The sequence continues at coordinate 106,263 of NZ_JAMOKU010000017.1, forward strand.
TCGCAACTATTTCGGTGGACATAATTTTCAAGATGGACGGAGTTGTGGTTTCCATATCGAGCCCGGTCCAGACGGAGGGTTGGTTGTTTTAGATGATACGACTATTTTCGAGCGTGCTTTGCAGATACTGGCCGAGAGTCAGGATGCCGAAGCACAGAAAGCGTAAGAGAAATTCATTCGTATAAAAAATCCCATAGCTAAATGAAAGAACGCTTTGGGATTTTTTTATATTCAACAATTCATAAATCCCGATTGTTTCATCTATAAAAATGTATTGAGTATGGAAGATAAATTAGTGACATTGGCTATCCACACGTTCGAGAAAGCCCAGATTCTCAAGACAATCCTCGAAACAGAAGGCATAGAGGTCTATATACATAATGTAAACCAGATTCAGCCGGTCGTTTCGGCAGGAGTGCGTGTGCGTATTAAGGAGAGTGATTTACCGCATGCTTTACGCATTATTGAAGACAATAAGTGGTTTGAGGAACCAAAGGAGGAAGAGGCGAAGGTTAATGCGGTCAAGAAAGTGCTGATCCCGATTGATTTCTCGGATTATTCCGCCAAGGCTTGTGAGTTGGGAATTAATTACGCTCATGCGGTAGGTGCGGAGGTGATGATCATGCACGCCTATTTCAGCCCCTATTTTCCATCTGCTATCCCGATGGGAGATACATTAGCTTACCAAGTAAACGAGGAGGAATCCGTACAGCATATCTTACAACGTGTCCGTATCGATATGGAGAATATTTGTACGCATATCAACCGGAAGATGTCCTCTGGCGAATTACCCAAGGTAAAATACGATTATGTATTACGTGAAGGCTTGCCGGAAGAGGAGATCATCGCTTATAGCAAGGAGTATCATCCGACATTGATCGTGATGGGAACGAGAGGTAAGAGCCAAAAAGATATGGATCTGATCGGTAGCGTGACCGGAGAGGTTATCGAGGTGAACCGGGTTCCTGTATTGGCGATACCGGAGAATGTTCCTTTCACGGATTTGAGAGACGCTAAGAATATCGCTTTCGCTACATCGTTTAACCAGAGAGATTTGGTCGCTTTCGACGAGTTCATGGAAATCATCAAAGGCTTTGATTTTAATATTCATCTATTCAATATCTCTACCAGCAAAGATGAATGGAATGAGATTCGTTTGACAGGCGTCCGTGAATATTTCAAGAAACAATATCCACATGCCCATATTTCCCATACGGTGCTTGCCGATGGTGACTTGCTGTTAGCCATCGAGAAATTTGTTCGTGATAAACAAATTGATGTTATAGCCCTAAGCACATATCGCCGTAATATCCTAGCCCGAATGTTCAATCCTTCGATCGCGAGAAAGATGTTATTCCACACCGATACTCCGTTATTGGTAATCGATAGCAAGAAGTAGCTTCTTATTCAAGTAACAAATAAAAAAGTGGATATGAGAAAAGGCTTATCCACTTTTTTATTATATACCATGTGCTTAAAGCAATCTTTGTATCTTTGGCGAAAAAATATAAGGATAGTATGTGGGAAAGAATGTTTGATCTGGTACTTGGATTAAAGAAAGAACATAGATTAATGATGGTTATAACATTGATTTATGCGGTGACCCTCTTTGGTATTACTGTAGATGTAGAAGCGATGGAGAATTGGCTGCAATTAGTGGGGTATACCATACGTACTTTATGTATTGCTTGTATTATACAGCTTAGTGTGTTCTTTTTGACAAATATTTTTTGGAAGGAACTAAACAGAGGCTTGAATAAAACATTTGTTGTTATTAGTGGTAATGTGTTGTCTTTAGCTTTTGACATGATACAGATTTACTTCACACGTAATTAACAATTAAAAGAACGTGTGTAACATGTCAAACAAGTTAAGAGAACGTAAAAATTACAGCATGGAGTTCAAGCTCCGTATGCTGAAGGAGT